>JBHAEC010000122.1:0-6403 GCA_041855385.1 Veillonellaceae bacterium | reverse complement strand
GAGTCAAAACGAGGAGGTCGCGGAGGCCGAAGAGATTAATATATTGCGTAGGGCTGTATCAAATAGCTCTGACATAAAGGGCTTGATGGTATAGCGGTATCGTCAAGTCTTTTTTCATGTCGGACAAGTGCCTTTTGGGAGAAAGGAGAAATCATGAAATTAGGGGTAATTGATGTCGGATCGAATTCTCTTCGCTTTTTTGCGGGCGAGAATGTAGGCAACGGCTGGATTAACGGAAAAAAGTATTTGTGGAGCACTCGACTTGGCCAACGAACGGAAGACGGAGCATTAACGGAAGAAGCCATCAGAGCTACCATTAAAGCGTTAAAAGAAATCCTGGTGATGGCGAAGGAACGGCAAGTTGATCGTTGCGTCGCCTTTGCGACTTCAGCGGTACGAGAAGCGACCAATAGAGATGATTTTTTGGCACGGGTAAAAGAAGAGTGTAACTTAAGTATACAGGTGTTAAGCGGTGAGGAAGAGGCGGCATTTGGTTTTGCCGGAGCAGCTTCCGAATTTACTACCGGAGGGAAGCACTGCCTTGTTATTGATGTGGGAGGCGGTAGCACGGAAGTTGGCGTGGGAGATGAATCGGGGGTATACTGGGCAAAATCGTATCCTATCGGTGCAGTTCGCCTGAAGCAGCTAAGTGAGGAAGGGCCTCAGCGAATATGGGAAGAGTTGAGAGGCCTTTGGGAACCTTTGCCTATAAAGGGGCCCTTCAGCGAGTTTGTCGGCATAGGTGGTACATTTACTACCTTGGCGGCTATGGATTTGGAACTGGAGGAGTATGATCCGGAACTGGTTCACGGATATGTTCTTAGCCGAGAAAAGATAGAAGCACACACCATGCTTTTGCGCTATATGACGGATGAAGAGCGCAAACAGGTGAAAGGCTTGCAGCCGGGGAGGCGAGATATTATCGTGGCCGGTTGCGAAATTGTCACATCTTTTATGGATGCATACGATGTGGGGCATATCGTGGTCAGTGAATACGATGCCATGGAAGGGTATGAACTGCAGTTTTAGCTTTTGTAATATGAGATCGGCAAAGGAAGAATAAAAGGAAGGAGAGCGCCATGAGCAAGGATATGGTACAAAGAATTCTAAAAACCTGTCGCCGTGATAACTTGTTTTCTGCGGAAGACAGGTTGCTAATAGCTTGCTCAGGTGGTCCTGACTCAGTGTCTCTTCTCTCTTTGCTCGTGGAGATTAGTCGTGTTATCCCTTTGGAATTGGGGGTTGCTTCCATGGATCATCAATTGCGACCTAATAGCAAAGAGGAAATACGCTTGGTAAAGGAGCTTTGTAAAAGATGGAGCATTCCTTTTTTCCCTTTTAGCGAAGCTGTAGCAGATTATGCCAAGTCGTACAAGCAGTCTGTTGAAACGGCGGCAAGGAATTTGAGATATAAGGGATTAAGAGATATAGCAAAGAGGGAAGAATATACGTATATTGTTTTAGGTCATCATAAGGATGACCAGGCGGAAACGATTTTAGCTCATATTTTGCGTGGGAGCGGTCTTTCCGGATTGGTGGGAATGAAAACCAAAGAAGGAGATTTAATTAGGCCTTTGCTCGAAATAAGTAAGGATGAGCTAAAAGCTTATGCAGATGAAAAAGGGTTGCCTTACGCCATTGATGAGTCAAATATGGATACGGCATACAGAAGAAATAAATTGCGTTTGCATACGCTACCGATGCTGGAGGAGATAAACCCAAACATTAAGGATACATTATGTCGTTTAGGCAAAATGGTATGGATGGATGAATCGTACTTGCAGGAGTTGGCTGAGGATGCCTTTAAAAAAACGGTTATTCATCAATCGAAGGAAGCGATTGTTTTGGATAAAAGGAGATACCTTAGGTACCCTAAGCCTCTGCAATATCGTATCCTGCGTAAGGCTATACATTACTGTCTCGGGTTTGGGCGATTTCCTACAATGGCTCAGATTGAAGAAGTGGAGAAGCTTTTTAATGCGAATGGAGAGCGGCGGATTACGCTGCAGGGCGTGCATATTCACATACAGTATGATACAATTAAGGTCAGTTTGAAAAAGGAAGTCCCTGAAACGGCTTCTAAAGAAACTGTGAAATTTCTTGTATGGACTAAAGAAAAATGGCCTGTAAAAGATGAGTATGCGGTAGTGATACCGACAGAGTGGTGGAGCAAAGATCTCGTTGTTCGGCATAGAAATAAGGGAGACATGATTTTCCTTTATAGCAAAGAAAAAGAAATAATAGGAAAGAAAAAACTGAAAGATTTTTTGATTGACAAAAAAATACCACGAAGTCAAAGAGAGGCGCTATGGTGGCTTTGCAGTACTGACAAGGTTTTTTGTGAGATACGGGAGAATAAGCCTGTTTCCTTGGTAAAGGATATGGGTCAAGACTGTATGGTGGGACGGTTTAAGGAGGACTATGATAATGCATGAGGCAGTAGAAAGAATTCTAATTTCGGAAGAGGATATAAAAGAACGAGTGCGTCAGCTGGGAGAAAAGATTTCTGTGGATTACGCAGGAGAAGAATTGGTACTGGTAGGTGTACTAAAAGGGTCGACCATGTTTTTGGCAGACTTGGCAAGGCAAATCAAAGGGGAGGTTTCTTTCGATTTTCTTTCCTGCTCCAGCTACGGAGATGGAACAGAAAGTACCGGTATTGTTCGACTCATCAAGGATTTGGATCGTCCTATCGAAGGAAAGCATGTACTTGTTGTGGAGGATATTATAGATACGGGGAACACTTTGCACTACCTATTAGGCAATTTACAAAGTAGAAACGCAAAGTCCGTTCGATTAGTGGCATTGCTGGATAAGCCGGAACGAAGAAAAGTAGAAGTGGCCGTAGATTATACAGGGTTTGTTATTCCGGATCATTTTGTTGTGGGATATGGGTTAGATTTTGCAGAACGCTTCAGACATTTGCCTTATATAGGCATATTAAAAGAAGAAGTTTATAAGTAATCCTTAACCGGATGTGTAAATTTCTTTTGGAAAGAAAAGTTTTTTACTAAAGAGCATAACGATTTTTTTCGTTGTATTAACAAATAAGATATGCTAGAATGTACCCTGTAAACTTATTTTGTAACATATGATAAGAGAGGAGAAATAGATTGAACCGCTTTATAAAAAATGTGCTTTTATATTTGCTGATTATTGCGGCTGCGCTAACCGTATTTGATTCATTATCGGGACCCGTCACCTCAAAATCGGAAATTACATATAGTAGCTTTTTAGCACAAGTAAATCAAAAGAATGTTGAATCGGTGGTCATTACCGATGATCACGCAATTGTCGGAAAACTAAAGAACGGAACGGAATTTGTTACCTATGCTCCCAGTGATCCAACACTGATTCAACAGTTGAAGACACAAGATATTTCCATTAAAGCAAAACCGCCGGAGCAACCTTCATGGTGGATGAGCTTGCTTAGCTCCGTTTTACCTATTCTTATTCTTATCGGGGTTTGGTTCTTTATTATGCAACAAACCCAAGGTGGCGGTGGTCGAGTAATGAACTTCGGCAAGAGTCGTGCCAAGATGGCGGGAGAAGGAAAGGTTAATGTGTCCTTTAAGGACGTGGCGGGAGCAGACGAAGCAAAGGTGGAATTGCAAGAAGTGGTAGACTTCTTAAAGAATCCGTCCAAGTTTAATGCTATTGGCGCAAAAATTCCTAAGGGGGTACTTTTGTATGGGCCTCCGGGAACAGGTAAAACACTATTGGCTAGGGCCGTAGCGGGAGAAGCAAAGGTGCCTTTCTTTACTATCAGCGGATCCGACTTTGTAGAAATGTTTGTTGGTGTAGGTGCATCTAGAGTACGAGATCTATTTGCACAGGCGAAAAAGAATGCCCCTTGTATTATATTTATCGATGAAATAGACGCCGTTGGCCGTCAACGTGGTGCCGGATTGGGTGGCGGTCACGACGAAAGAGAACAGACATTAAATCAACTTCTTGTTGAGATGGATGGCTTTGGCGCCAATGAAGGAATTATTACGATTGCGGCAACTAACAGGCCTGACATCCTTGATCCCGCTTTGTTGCGTCCGGGGCGCTTTGACAGACAGGTGACTGTAGACAAACCCGACCTTAGAGGTCGTAAGGCGATTCTGGAAGTACACGCAAGAAATAAGCAATTGGATGCCAATGTGGACTTGGAAATCATAGCCAAGAAAACACCGGGCTTTACCGGTGCCGATTTGAGTAATCTCCTTAATGAAGCCGCTCTTTTAGCAGCTAGACAAAATAAGAAAAAAGTAGATATGCAAGACCTCGAAGAAGCAAGTGAAAAGGTTAGTTTCGGTCCGGAAAAACGTAGCCATATCGTAAGTGAAAAGGAAAAGCGCATTACCGCCTATCATGAAGCAGGGCATGCGATTGTGGCACATTTGCTGCCGGATGCGGATCCGGTACATAAAGTAACCATCATACCGAGAGGTCGAGCCGGCGGATATACATTAATGCTTCCTGAAGAAGAGCGCAACTATATGACAAAATCCTATCTCTTGTCTCAGGTACGCGTGGCTTTAGGCGGCCGAGTGGCAGAACAGTTGATTTTCAATGAAATTAGTAGCGGGGCATCCGGTGACCTGCAACAGATTACAAATATTGTGCGCCAGATGATTACTCGCTGGGGCATGAGTGATGTGCTTGGTCCCATTGTGTTTGGAGAACATCAAGAACAGGTGTTCTTGGGGCGTAATTTGGGACATGAGCGCAATTATGGTGAAGGCGTGGCCGAAAAAATTGATGCGGAAATGCATCGCATTGTAGAAGAAGCATACAGTGATGTGGTGAAACTTTTGACCGATAATATGGAATTTTTACATAATATGGCAGAAGCGTTGCTGGAAGAAGAGACTATCGATAGTGAGCAAGTGGATAATCTGTATAAATATAAGAGCATTCACAAGCCCGTTTCTGAAGAGTCGGTGGAAACAATTCCTTCATTGGAGGGGATCGTGGTAAAAGAAATGCCACAGAGTCCTTGGACGCAACCGATAGTGGAAAGCAAGGAAAATCGGCCGGAGTAAGGTAATGAATGACATGCCGAAGGAAAAACTTTCTTTGGCATGTTTTTTACTCCTTTTTATATAAGCGGAACATATAAATATATAAGACAAATAAATAACATGGGATGTATGAAATTCTATAGATTGATGAAAAAAATATATATTTGAATATATTTTTTCTTGATTTTATAGTGCAAACTTTATTCTATAGTGTTATAATCTAAAAGGAAATTACTCATCACTCTTGAAAAATGAAGAGGTTAACAAGAGCGAATGAAAAGAACAGATAATGAGAAAGAGGTAATAGTGATGCGTGATGAGATTTTGATGTTTTTCCGTCAGAACGAAGGCAAATTTATATCCGGACAGGCGATGTCTGAGGCATGTAATGTGTCTAGAACTGCTATCTGGAAGCATATAAAGGTTTTGAGGAGCCGAGGCTATAAAATTGAATCTTATACCAGGAAGGGGTATCGTTTATTAGCAGAGCCCGATTTAGTTAGCCCACTGGAGATGGAAAAGCGTCTAACCACAAAAAAATTCGGACGAACATATGTATATGAAGAGAGATGTATTTCAACCAATAATGTGGCTAAACAATTGGCATATACGGGAGCGGACGAAGGCAGTGTGGTAGTGACGGAGGAACAGAGTGCAGGTCGTGGCAGATTGTTGCGAGGTTGGTACTCTCCTTACGGAAAAGGGCTATGGTTCAGCTTGGTATTGCGTCCTAAGTTTTCCCCTATGGAAGCGCCTAAATTTACATTGATGGCGGCAGTTGCTCTGACGAAGGCCTTTCACAAGATGGGATTAACGGAGGCAGGAATAAAGTGGCCTAATGATATTTTGGTGGGAGATAAAAAACTTGTAGGCATCCTAACCGAAATGGATGGAACAATGGAGTCCATTAACTATATCATTATGGGAATAGGCATTAATGTATCGACAAAGAAAATGGATTTGCCGAAAGAATTGAAAAAAATAGCGACCTCTTTTGCGATAGAAGGCATACATGCGGATCGCCGAGATGTGCTTAATGCTGTCCTCCAAGCACTAGAAGAACAGTATGAAAAAGTATGTAAAGAAGGCTTTGGCAGTACGCTTGAAGAATGGCGCAAGCTAAGCGTTACATTGGAAAAAGAAGTTAGTGTGCAGGGCCCCGGTGAAATGTACGAAGGTGTGGCAGAAAATATTGATGATGACGGCAATTTGCTTGTACGGCGTGCTAATGGAGCACTGGAGCGCGTAATCGCGGGAGATGTGTCCATTCGCCCGGTAGCGAAAAAATAAATTTTATACGCCTCCCTCTTTAGGGAGGCTGTTTCGGTATAATAGTAGTGTTTATGAGAGGCTTATATGTTGCTAGTGATTGATGTAGGAAATACCAATAT
>JBHAEC010000121.1:0-6208 GCA_041855385.1 Veillonellaceae bacterium | reverse complement strand
CTTTCTTTGTCCTGCCAATTCCTTGGCTTATTGGTTGGTTTCATTCCTGAAACCCGCACTCTGGCTATGTTCATGTTTCCATGATTACCTTTACATTGTTCAGTTTTCAAAGATCCGCCGGGCATAACCCCTAGCGACTTTACCTATTTTAGCAGGCTTATTTTTCCTTGTCAATACGCTTTTTTACTTTTTTTGAGGAATAAAATCCGGACCTAACAAATAGCATAACTTGCAGAAAGTAAAAACACCTTGAAAATCAGCCATGATACACAAGTACCAAATTCAACCAAAGACGCCAATCCTCAAGGTGTTCTATTTTTAGATAACAAAGTTCAACCATCCGCATATGGTTTAATGAAGTACTTTATGCAAGAGCATAAGGAATCACTTCACGTATTCGCCTCTTACCATGCTCCCATCCATGTAATGATAATAGCATTTGTAAAATCAACAAGGAAGGCCCCTACCAAGGAAACGATGAGCCAAGCCTTTGGAGCTTCACCGTGAGTTTGTGCTAATGCTTGCATATTCGCCAAACCATTAGCCGTTGCTCCCATCCCGAAACCGATAGCACCTACCGCCAACATAACAGCTTCATAGTTGCGTCCGAAGAACATAAAGTATACAAGCCATGCCACAAGCAACATAATAATGGTTTGTACGATAAGAATAATCAATAATGGCAACGCCAGGTGAACCAATTCATACAATTTCAGGCTGTTTATAGCCATAGTTACATATACGGTCAATGCTACTTCCGCAACGATGTTAAGTCCTGCACCTTCAACTTTATATGCACCGGTAAAATCACCGATATTTCGGATAAACGCTGCCATTAACATAGCCCCGATATAGGCAGGAAGAGTAATCATTTTTCCTAAGTAAAAACTCAAAATAGACCCAAGGCCAATAGCAACAAATACGAAAGCTGCCGCCTTTATCACTTCATTGGAATCAGCATGTGTTTCTTCATCCAAAACTGACAGGTCCGTGCTTTCGGATACGGCGGTTTTTTCTTCCATTTTTGGCGTTGTTAATTTATATTTGCTAATTAGTTTTTCCCCAAAAGGGCCACCAAGAACAAGTGCCATTACCATACCGAAGGTTGCCGCTGTAATTGCAACAGTCGTCGCACCGGTGATACCGTAAGTCTGTTCAAAATATGGACCGAATGCCGCAGATGTTCCCAATCCGCCCATCAAAGATACAGCACCTGCCAAAATACCATAATGAGGATCAATTCCCATAGAACCGGCAATTCCCATGCCCACTAAGTTTTGAATAAACCCTACAGCAGTGGACACAATCCAAAACATTACCAGCCCAATACCGCCATATTTAACAAGTTTCAAACTTGCCATCATACCAACGGTAGTAAAAAACACCAACAAAGCTACTGTTGACAGGGAGTTATCAAAAGTTACCTTTACCACTCCCGCCACTGTCAAAATAGATATAATAGCAGCAAAAGGCAACCCTCCGATTACCGCTGCCGGAAGGCTCAGTTTTCTGAAAATCGATACCTTCCCCTTCACCCATACACCGAAGTAATAGGTGAGAAATGCCAAAGCTACAGCTTGGACATTGTTAATAGAAATTGCTAACACTTTTTCGGCCATACTCATTCTCCTCACAAATTATAATGATACTACTGGGATACCGCTTTCGCATCGATATGCTACCAAAATTATATACTATAGAATTGATTGATTACCAGTATTTTTTTTGAGTTACTGCCTATTTTATATGATTTTTTTGCATAGAAGGAAAATAAAAGAGCCTCTCCCCAGACAGATCTAAGGAGAGGCTCTATGGTGACCCACCCGCGACTCGAACGCGGGACACCCTGATTAAAAGTCAGGTGCTCTGCCAACTGAGCTAGTGGGTCATGATTGGCAGGGGCGGCTGGAATCGAACCAGCGCATGACGGAGTCAAAGTCCGTTGCCTTACCGCTTGGCGACGCCCCTATGGGGTGAGTAATGGGGATCGAACCCATGAATAACGGAGCCACAATCCGCCGTGTTAACCACTTCACCATACCCACCAAAACTATCGTTATAAAGCAGTCTGCTCCATAACAAATAGTATTTTAACACTCACATTATGCTCTGTCAACAACTATTTACCGGAGTATCCCCAATAGCTTTTTTACAAAAGTAGGAAGTGCAAACGCAGCCTTTTGAATACCATAATTGTAATATTTCATCTCCAACACCTGATGACGATTAGGCTCCCACTTTAACGGATCATACATTTTAGAACCTATTGTAAAACAGTGCATTCCGCTCGGATAAAGAGGAATAAACGCCGTATATAGCCTTGTAATAGGAAAATGTTTAGATATGGCATCATAGCATGCTTTAATAAGAGGCTGATGCATAAAAGGAGATTCCGTCTGTTGCACAAAAAGCCCGTCTGATTTCAACGCTTTATAGGTATCCTTGTAAAAGGCTTCCGTAAACAGCCCTTCTCCCGGTCCAATCGGATCGGAACAGTCCACAATAATAACATCGTAATAGTCTTCTTTTCCTGCAACATGAGCAATTCCGTCCCCGATAGTAACGGTAAGTTTCGGATCTTCTTCTATCATCGCCTTGGCAATAGTCGGCAGATATTGTTTGGCCAACTCAACCACTTTTCCGTCAATTTCCACCATAGTGACTTCTTCTACACAAGCATGTCTGACGCACTCTCTTGCCGTACCTCCATCTCCGCCGCCTATGATCAGCACGCGCTTAGGATTCGGATGAAGATAAAGAGGGATATGAGAAATCATTTCATGGTATACAAACTCTTCTTTTTCGGAAGTCTGAAAAACGCCGTCCAGCACAAGCATCATACCAAACTCTTTGGATTTAGCTACCTCAATGGTTTGAAAGGGCGATGTGCCGGAAAAAACAACAGCTTCTACCTCTGTGCTTAAAGACAACGTTTCTGATTGTTTTTCCGTAATCCATGTTGACATCGTTACAATCCTCCTAAATTATACATTACATCACTGACTCACTAATAATATTGATCTGCTGCTTTTAGAAGCAAGGTTATTTCTTACTGATAAACACGAAGCCCCCGCCAAGTGTACTATCCTTTAGCCACTGATTTAAAGAAAAATACCTCTCCATCCCTTCATCATAAACGAAACATCGATATTCTCTTCCATCCCGTCTCATCCCAATAAGAGGAACCCAGTGCCAGGTAGAAAGCCCTTCTTCCTTTCCCCTATGGCGATTTAAAAATCCGACAGGACAATCTTCGGATAAAGCGGCATCAATAAATTCAGCTACCGACTCGGATGTCGGCCTATTTATATTGAATGGATATATACTTAGTGATTTAACACTATATCCAAGTTGATTATCATGTAGATAGGATTGCACCCCTTCCACAAACCATCTCGTTTTATACAAGCCCCCATGACCGGGTGTTACATATGTCCACAGTTTTTCCATCCAAGGCAAGACCGAGTCAATGGTTTTATGCTCGCCCGGATTAAGAAGACCATCTTTATAGGCTCTATACATGACAACCTGTGTCGCCGTTGTAGGTCCGCAACCGGCACGTCTCTGCCACGCATCAGTAAACCACTCCTGGTCAAATCCATAAGAGACTCCGGTTTCCGTGCGAATTTGTAACCACTCCGGATGCACAATCGTTCTGTAGTTCACTTCTCTTTATTATCTCCCTATTCTTCTACTATAACTACTTTCTTCATTACATCGCCCGCTTTGATTGCGTCTACCACATCCATACCTTCCGTCACTTTACCGAAGACGGTGTGTACGCCATCCAAATGCGGCTGTGCCTCATAGACGATAAAGAACTGACTTCCTCCCGTATTGGGCCCGCGATGTGCCATAGACAAAGCGCCTCTTTCATGTTTGTGTGGATTTCCTATCAGTTCATCCTTAATAGTATAACCGGGTCCGCCTACACCGGTCCCCATAGGACAACCTCCTTGTGCCACAAAGCCGGGAATAACACGATGAAAAATTAATCCATCATAAAACCCCTCACCAATTAATTTAGCAAAATTTCCCACCGTTTCAGGAGCTTCTTTGTCAAATAATTCAATAGTAATATCACCTTTATCCATTGTAATAATTGCTTTTTTCATTTTTCACCTCTATGTAAAAACAAACTGTAAAGTCATCGTTGTAATAACTGTCTTATCACATAAGATGCCAAAAACAAACCCGCCACGGAAGGAACAAAACCGCAAGATCCAGGACTTTTGGAATCATCCTCTCTGTTTGGCACCAGTGGCACCTCTGTAGAATATACAACAGGATGAGAAAGTATCCCCTTTTTCTTCAGTTCTCGTCGCATGACTCTCGCCAAAGGGCATATACTGGTCTTACTTATATCGGTCATCACCAGTTTTGTCGGATCTAATTTATTGCCGGTTCCCATGGCTGATATGCAGGGGATCGCCAGATTTCTGCAACTTTCGATGATATCCAGCTTTGCCGCTACCATATCAATGGCGTCTACCACCATGTCCACTCGCAAGGATTCAACAAATTGAGGATATTTGCTCTCCGTATAAAATAGATCCTGTGCTATTACCTCCATATCCGGCCGAATGGAAAGACAGCGCTCTTTCGCCACGTCTACTTTGCGTCTTCCCACATGCCTCGGCAAGGCAATCAGCTGTCTGTTGATATTACTAATGGTCACTTCATCGCCATCAATGATAACCAATCGGCCGATACCGGACCGCACCAATGCTTCCATAGTATATGAACCGACTCCTCCGCAACCGAACAAAGCTACCGAAGATTTCTGTAGGCGCTCCAATCCATCTTGTCCTATAAGCCACTCCAATCTTGTAAACGGATTTTCCATTACTTCACCATTTTCTTCGGCAGGATTTCTATCCAATACCCATCGGGATCGGCAATAAAATAAATCCCCATTCCGGGGTTTTCATATACAACGCAATCCATTCCCTTGTGCTTTGCAAAAGCCCCTTCATAATCCTCCGTCACGAAGGCTAAATGGAATTCATTATCCCCCAAATTGTATGGTCGCTCCCAATCTCTAAGCCAGGTAAGCTCCAGTTCATGATTACTTCCCGGACTCTTTAAATAAACCAAAATAAAGCTCCCGTCAGCAGCCTCTTTTCTCCTGCTTTCCGCCAACCCCAGAACCTCTTTATAAAAAGAAATACTTTTCTCTAAATCTTTTACATTAATATTATTATGTACAAAAGTAAATTCCATATATATCCCTCCCTTCTATATGTTATATCCTACCACATTTATTCCATTTTAAGAAGATAGGGCATCCTCACTTCCAAGGCTAGAGTTTTAGAGGAAAAAACGGCCACTCTAAAGTGACCGTTACTGCCTTTTATTGTTTTTTCTCGAATTGTTTCAGCTTTTTTTGACAAGAAGGGCAAATGCCCTCAAATGACAACTCTTGTTTTGTCACATAAAAATCGCTTACCTCATGCACTACGTCTTTTAATTTTGCCATGTCCACTCCATGCAAATCGATAACTTTATTGCATTCACTGCAGCGTATATGAGGATGCGTGTGCACATCATAATCATAGCGATGAGAGTCATCGCCTACATTTAAAATGCGAACCACATTAATTTTGGCAAAAATCTCCATGGTCTTATAAACAGTAGCTAAGCTCATTGTGGGATGAGAAGCCTTTAAACTGTTGTAAATACTCTCTGCATTAGGATGATTATGATCATTTAAAACTGCCTGATATATCGCTAATCTCTGTGGGGTAACCTTATACCCTTCCGAACGCAACTTCTGCGCAATATCCATGAGGCGCCCTTCCTTTCCTACCTCCATAGCTTTCCAGTATGGTTGGCCCTTTATTATTTCTATCAATAAATTATCATTATTGTTTATTATACTATGGATTATTCAGATTGACAATAGAGCACTCTTATTCCTTAAAGTATGGTTTAAAGGATGTCTTCGCTTGAGAAGATTTGGAAGAAGTCGTAGAGCCGGATTTTTTCTTGCCGGCACTCTGTGTAAGGCGAGCAGATTTTTCTCCTTTGCCGCTTCCTTTTCTCTCTTTTTTAGACGATTCTCCTTTTCCGTAGTACCCTCTGCCGGAGCTACTTTCTTTTCGGCGTGAGGCCGTCTTTCTCTGTTCGGTGCCGCTACTTTTGCCGGATCGTTGAGGCACTCTACTACGACGAACGCGCAAAGGGGCTTCCTCCGTAATTTTAACAG
>JBHAEC010000120.1:0-31733 GCA_041855385.1 Veillonellaceae bacterium | reverse complement strand
CTAAGTTGACCGACAACAACATTGGAGTGGTAGCCGATGGATCAGGTGTACTCATGGTTAAGTTGGGAACCGATTTGACGGGTCTTAATAGCATTGCAACGAGTTCCATTACAGCTGATGAATATAAAGTTGGTAACAAAGTCTATATTAATGATAGTGGTATTAATGCGAATGACGAAAAAATTGTTAATGTTGCGCCGGGCGAAATCAGCTCAACGTCTACGGATGCAATTAACGGTTCTCAAATTTTCGGCATTGCAGATCAAATAAATAACATAGCACAAGAAGTGCAGGATGTAGGGGCAACATCTGCGGCGCTGACTGCACTAAAACCTTTGCAGTATGATCCTTTAGAACCAACACAGATTATGGCCGGCGTTGGTGGATACAGAGGAAAGCATGCACTTGCAATTGGAGTAGCGCATTATAAAAATGAATCTACTTTATTCCATGCAGGTGTTTCCGTAGGGACAAAAAATCCTATGTATAATGTTGGTATAACTTGGAAAATCGGATCTAGAGCAGCCGAACAAGCTGTACCTGATCGTTACAGATTAGGGCCAATCAGCTCTGTGTACGCAATGCAGGATGAGGTTTCCGCTCTTAAGGCTGAAAATGTTCAGATTAAGAAAGAAAATAAGCAAATTAGGGAAGATAATGAAATGCTTCGCCAAGATAACAGAGAAATTAAAGCAAAACTTGATATGCTTATGCAGCAGTTAGGGATATCATAGGAATAAACTAAAAGGCAAGGTGCGTTATAAGCGCACCTTGCTTAATTTTTACTATACTTTAGCTATATAAGATGCCTATGCTATAATGAACAGGTAAGTGAAATTCTCTTTTTTTATAGGAGATTGTATATGAACAGTATTTTTGATATTATAGGCCCTGTCATGATAGGTCCATCCAGTTCTCATACGGCGGGGGCAGCAAGATTGGGGAAACTGGCCGCATATATTTTAAAGGAGAAGCCCTGCATTGTTGATATGATCCTTTTTGGATCCTTTGCAAAAACCTATAAGGGGCATGGCACGGATAAGGCCTTAGTAGCCGGACTGCTTGGTTGTGAGGCGGAAGATGAGCGCATTCCTACGGCCTTTGCCATGGCAGAAGAGAAAAAACTATTGTATTCTTTTACAGAATCTGAAGAAGATAAGGGACATCCGAATGCTGTAGAGTTTCATCTGACCGGAGAGAGCGGAAGGAAGACCATTGTACTTGGATTTTCTCTCGGGGGAGGTAAGGTAATTGTAACCGAAATCGATGGAATGCCTGTGGAACTAACCGGTGAGGAGCATACGCTTATGACTTTGCATATGGATCAACCGGGCGTTGTACATGGAGTGACGGAAATTTTAGCCCGAGATCATGTTAATATTTCCGGGATGAGGGTGTTTAGGAAAAGTAAATTCACGGAAGCGGTTATGGTTATTACCACAGATTCGCCGGTAGCAGAGGATAGCTTGGTAGAAATACAAAAGATGAATTGTATTAAGCAGGTTATGGCATTTGCGCCGGTTATATAATAATGGTGAGGACAAACTATGTATTTTTATGAAACGATTGAAGATATTATCCGAATCAGTGAAAAAGAAGGAATTTCGTTTGGACGGGTGGTGTTAAAGGCGGAATTGGCGCAAACCGCTACAGAAGAAGAATATGTAATAGGGGAAATTATAAATAGACTGAAGATTTTTAGGCAATCCGCTCGATCGGGAGTAGAAAACAAGGAAAAGACGAAAAGCGGTATGTCGGGAGGGCAGGCTGCACAGATTTTAGAACAAAAAAGCAGACTTTTGGGCGTACTTCCCTATAAGGCGATGGCATATGCTTTGGCAATTAGCGAAGCTAATGCGGGGATGTCTAAGATTGTGGCATGTCCGACTGCCGGATCTTGCGGGATTATGCCGGGCTGCCTTTTGGCAGTAGAGGAGGAAAAAGAAATTTCGTCTTGCGAAATGATTGAGGCTTTTCTTGTGGGAGCGGGGATTGGAAATGTTGTAACCGCAAAGGCTTGTGTGGCCGGAGCTGTAGGAGGGTGCCAGGCAGAATGCGGAACGGCGGCAGCAATGGCAGCCGGAGCTGTGGTGGCCGCTCTTGGAGGGAGCGCAAGGCAAATAGGAAATGCAGCGGCCTTGGCAATGAAAAATGTACTGGGGCTCGTATGTGACCCTGTGGCAGGGCTTGTGGAAGTGCCCTGTGTTAAACGGAACGGTATTCACGCCGTTCATTCTTTGACGGCAGCAGAGATGGCTCTTTGTGGACTGGAAAGTCAAATACCGGTGGATGAGGTTATTGCAGCGATGTATGAGATTGGAAAGGCCATGCCTCATACTTTGCGTGAAACCAGCGAAGGAGGGCTGGCTAAGACGGAAACGGGAAAAGCTATTTATGAAAAGGTGAGGAATTTATAAAAAGCACTGCAATATCCCATCATGGGATATTGCAGTGCTTTTATAATTGAGGGATCATATGGGCTAAAGAGGGATAGCCCAACGTAATTAAGTGCTCTCTTGTGCGCCACATGAAAACGATAAGATCCGGTAAATGAAGTCTCATTTTTAAAGAGAGGAAGGAACTATCCCCTTCAAAAATAGGAAGACGAGGGAGGGCGTAAAGGTCAAGGTTGGAGGAGGATTTTACAAAACCTGTTTCAACGGTAAATCCCATACGGTATCCCTCTTCTTTGGCTATGGTTGCTGTTTTTTCATTCGTAAATCCCCCTGGGTATGCTATATATCGCACAGGTCTTCCCAATAATGTTTCAAGATCCTTTCGGGAACGATGAAGTTCAAGTCGGAGTTCGCTGTCCTTAAGCGTAAACACCGGGCGATGAGAAACAGTGTGAGATTCGATGTCTATGCCTCCGGCTTGCATCTCCTTTAGCTGATTTGCCGTTACAAAACCGCTGGCTCCGATGGAGTCGGTAATCATAAATAGGGTGGCTTTCATTTTATACTTTTTTAAAATGGGGAAAGCCTTTGTGTAATTATCTATATATCCATCGTCGAAGGTGATGAGGACGGGCTTTTCCGGAAGAGGCTTATTTTCAGAGAGATAATCGTATAACTGATCGAGACGAATACTCGTATACCCGTTATTTGACAAATACTTCATCTGCTGTTCAAAATGAGCCTCCTTCATGGTGAGGGCTGAATGATGGAGGTTATTCACTTGATGGTAGTTTAAGACGGGAACGCCGGCAATGGTATAAAGAGTAGCGGTGCGCCAAAGATATCCACATAATGCAAAACTCCCTATTGTTACCGTTAAGAAAATTCCCAATACCCAAAACGACAGTTTTTTCATATAAGACCTTTTGTACCGGAATACGCTGATTTAAAATTTGTGATTCGTTAAATAAGACCCAAAAATCCCAAAAGGATAGGAATAAAAGTAGATGGAATCATGTTGGCGATTTTAATTTTACTTTTAAAGCCCATATTGATACCGATGGCCATAATGATAATCCCTCCGATGACGGAAAGGTCTGTAGCAATGGTTGGCGTAATAATGGGGGATAAGGCTTGTGCCAGAAGAACAAAGAGCCCTTGGTAAAGTACGACGGTGAATGAGGAAAATAGTACCCCTATGCCGGCAGTAGTAGTTAAGAGTCCTGCTACAACACCGTCAATAAGTGCCTTGGCAAGAAGTGTATTTCCATTATTGGCGGCACCGGCTTCTAAAGCTCCTACAACGCCCATAGCTCCGGCACAAAAAAGAATACTCGCATTGGCAAATGCGAAAGAAAAGCCGGAAGAAGAAGTGGCACTTTTCTTTTGTACACGCTCTGCCAGACTGTGGATCCGATCCTCCAGTTTAAGCAATGTACCGATAATGGTTCCGGTAACGATGGATATGATGACAATAAGCATACGCCCGCCTTGACTGAGTCCGGTAACGCCTACATATATAATGCAAAGACTCATAGCTTTTAAAAGTTGCTTTGAAAGTTCGTCTGAAACATTTCGTTTTACTAACAAGCCGGCTAAAGAACCGATAATAATGGCCAGCCCGTTTATGAGATTAAAAAACATGTCTGTACTCCTGTAAAGATAGATGGGAAATAATAAATTCATTGTACCACAGAAAAAGAAGAAAGATAATATATGGAAATTGACAAGGAAGGGTAGACATGCTATACTTTCCTAGTAATCGATGGAGCGTTACTCAAGAGGCTGAAGAGGATGGTTTGCTAAATCATTAGGGCGTTTGCGCGTCGCCAGGGTTCGAATCCCTGACGCTCCGCCATCTTAAAAAATAAAGGATATAGTGAGATATCTCACTATATCCTTTTGTTATGTCTTTCATTAGAATAGTTTGACGCAAGAGAAAAAAAGGGGGGGTATACCTAAAAGATAATTTTTATTAATTAGGTTTTTGGTCATATGATGGGGAAGAAAAAGAAATATTTTTAAGCATAAAATAAGAAGAAGCCGATATATATCGGCTTCTTCTTATTTTGAGAAAAAAGAGAGAGAGAACATTTGAACAGAAGTCAAATGTCTTAGGGGCTTTGGGGGTGCCCCTAGAAATGGAGATACCCCCATTTCCATAGAGAATTATAACAGAAGAAAAATCCATTGTAAATATCTAAATTGTATTTATTTTCAAATTAAGGTAAAGATATTGAAATATAAGGTGTAAAGTCCTATATTGAACTATTATTCCTGCAGATCCGCATGGGCTTTTTTATAGATAAAAGCATTACGAATGTGGTTGCGCATAGCTTCTTCAGCTGCATCTCCGTCTCCTGCGAGAATGGCTTTAATTATTTCCGTATGTTCGGAGGCATACGCATTGATACGATTCGGATCTTGTGTGCTGACGAACATATCGCGGTTTACCATTTCTTTAAAATCCGACAAATAGTCTATAACGTAATCGTTGCCGGAAGCGGAGGCAATAAGGTCGTGGAACCGCGTGTTAAGTTCTACGTATTCCTCCTGTGTTTTAGCTAAGCGCTGTGCTTCGTCGATGGCTTGTATTTCCGACTTTTGTTCCGGCGTTGCATGAATGGCACAAAGCCTAGCTCCTAGTCCCTCCATTACTTCGCGACATTGATAGCGGGAAATAATTTCTCGAGGTGAATAGCCCTTAACCGTAACGCCTTTCCAAGGACGAATAACGACTAAATTGTCTTTAGCAAGCTTTCTAAACGCCTCTCTTACAGGAGTAGCACTTACATTGAGCTGTTCCGCAATTTTTACTTCGTTCAGTTTAGTGTTAGGCTCCAATGTTCCCGTCAATATAGCACGTTTCAAGGTAATATAAACTTGTTCGCTTAGTGGTAAACGACCTAAAGAGTCAATTGTTTTTAAGTTATAATCTTCGCGGTTCGACATGGATCCTCCTATACGCAGATTTACGCTCCTTATTATCTCGTAGCTATTATACAATTCTCTTGTTCATTTGGTCAAATAACAGCCTTGTTAGGGGAATTTGGGTCCGGAAGAAAAAGATTTCTTCTCTTGATTGAAAGGCTTTAAGTAGAAAAAAATAAGAAAATTGATTTATAATGAAAGTATAGTATGGCGTAAAGGAGTTTGAAATGGAACGTGAAAGAGCTGTAAAAGATTGGCTGGCAGAGCTTACTGCTTGCAATCAGTGTGCGCTTAGGGATGAGGGTAATCGAGGGCCGACCCGGTTCAGTGGGTCTACGTCTTCTCCTCTTATGCTGGTGGGAGAAGGCCCCGGCGGAGTGGAGGATATTTACGGGGTCCCTTTAGTTGGTCCTTCAGGGCAATTGCTGGATAAGGCTTTATGGAGTGTAGGAGTAACGCGAGATTGCGTATATGTTACGAATATAGTTAAGTGTCGTCCAAGGGGAAACCGAACGCCCAGTTTTTCGGAAGGACTTTTCTGTGCACAAAGACATTTGTTACGAGAAATAGAAATTGTGAAACCTTCCGTTATAGTAACCTTGGGGAAGGTGGCTTTGCAGTTTTTTTACGGCATGGAAGAGAGCATAGTAAAAAAAAGAGGGCAATGGTTTACATGGGAAGGAATTCCCATTATGCCTACCTTTCATCCCGCTTTTTTACTTCGAAAGGTTGGACAGGACTTGGTTGCGGCTAAGTGGGATGTGTATCATGACTTAAAGGCAGCTGTGGAAAAAGCACAGGAGAAAAATCCGTCATGGCAGTCAAAATCGGATTCTATTACAAATTTATTAGAAAGATACAGCTATTTTAAACAACAGCGTCAGCTATGAGGTGAAGCATGGATAATTGTTTAGTAATCGTAAATCCCATTTCCGGCGGGGGAAAAGCACGTCCCTATGTGATGGATATGTTGTGGACATTGAGCACTTGCTTTAAACATATAGAGGTTAAATTTACGGAAGGTGTAGGAGACGCTACGCGCTTTGCAAGGGAGGCAACTATAGCCGGCTATGACTCCGTTTTTTGCATGGGTGGCGATGGTACTATCAACGAAACAGTAAATGGCATAGCTCAAGGCGGGGGAAGGACAAAGTTCGGCTTTGTTCCTGTGGGGACGGTGAATGATTTGGCTAGAGCCCTTCACATTCCTTTACAGCCGCTGGAAGCGATAAAAGTTTTGTCCATGGGACATATTAGAGCTGTGGATATTGCCCGTTGTAATGACAACTATTTTTGTAATAATATTGCGGTAGGGCATATTCCTAAGGTAGTAGAGGAAGTAACACCAAAGGAAAAAGCGCTGTTAGGCCCTTTGGCATATTTTGTAAAGGGCGGGCAAGCGCTACTAAAAAACAAAAGTTTTACATATCGCATAACGACGGAAAAAGACGACATTACCATCGAGTCCCCCATTGTTTTGGCCTTATTGACTAATTGCGTGTCCAGCTTTGAGCGATTTCTACCCATGGCGGAGGTAGATGATGGCTATATGCGAGTTGTTATTTTTAAAGAATACTTTCTAATGGAAATTTTACGGATCATTCCTCTCATCGTGAGTGGGAAAATATATAATTCCAAATATGTAGATATATTGACGGCCAAGAAGGCCACGATTCGATTAGTGGATGAAGAGGAACTGCCCACCAATATGGACGGCAGCAGAGGGCCGATGATGCCGGTGACGATAGAGGTTTTGCCCAGCTTTCTCTCCGTGTATGTACCGAAGGAAGTATTGCAGGAAGTAGAAATAAAGAATTAATTACATCTTGCAGAGGGTATAAAAAACGGATAAATCCGGTGACGGTAAACATAGACCGGTTTAAGAGCAGAATGTAGATAAGCGAGTTCTTTTCAGGCGTTCCTTGAGACGGAGTTTGCGCTGATTAAGGTAAGTATAAGCGAGAAGGCGATCATGATTGTCTAGAGAAAGCAGTTCGGAGAGGTGAATCCCAAATCCTTTGGCGATGGAAATAAGGATTTGAAGAGATACCCCGGATAAGCCGTTTCCGCATTCCAGTTTTCCCAGATAGCTTGGACTAAGTCCTATGGTTCGGGCAAATTCTCGTTGGCTTAATCCCGTGCGACGACGGCAATCGGCTATTTTTCTACCTAATGCTAAATATTCTGTATTTTCCATATAACTCGTCTCCTTTTATTGATATTTGCCATAGTGTTTTATACATGTGCAAGCTCATTATAAGGAGGCGGGTTTTTCTTGTCTAATAGAGATAAAGCATAGTTTTGGTGCCGTGAATAGGAAAAAACAAAAGCCCCTTTATGCAGTAGGGGCAATTACATCAGATGACCTTTTCGTTATATCTTTTAGGGAGGCTTGTTTTGGACAAATTTTTGAGGCTCATATAGAACGATTGCAGGAAGTAAATTCGGCAGGGGAAATTATCATTGTGGCAAAACTCATAAATAGAGCGGTAAAGAGGGAGAGAAGCATCTATAAATAGGTGAGACATTTCCTCCGACTTACCGGAAGAGCAGGGGAAAGAGAAAATGCAATTATTGGCACACAGCGCCTTTACGGAGCATTTGATTACCCTTAAGTAAATCCGAAACTTCCTTTGTGGGACGGGGATTATCCCTTTTTAGCCGGGATGACTCATATAGAAAACATATATGAGGTTATTCATAAAGGGCATAGGGACAGAAAAATATTTATCAAAAAGCTTTGCGTCCCAATTTTGGATGCGTACAAGGTTTTAAAGTAAGCTTGTCAATAAGATGGGCGGCCTCATCCAAAGGAATGTCTTCGTAGCCCTTCTCGGTTTCCAAAATACACAGGGGATCAGAGGAACTGACTTCTCCGGGAGGCAGATAAATATATTCCCCGTTGATGGTATCCCCAAAAATAAAGCCTGCCTGTAGATGTTCTTTATGTAATTGACTCATTGCTTTTTGCTCCTTTATAGTATTTCTTTTAATGAAAAGGATAGATAATCAGCAGAAACCAAGTGTAACTTTGTATTTTTCCAATAGGCGGGGATTTTTTCAAAGGAAGGTTGATCGTGAAGATGACCGAAAATACAGTGGTTTACCTCGTATTTTTCCAGCAAATTGGTAAAGCCCGATGGTTGCAGTCTGTCATTAAAAGGAGGATAGTGAAGGAGGAGGATGGACGTTTTGTTTTTTGTGCAGTCCATTTCCTTTAAGGCTGCCTCTACGCGCAGGACTTCGCGTTTATAAATAGACATGTCCGTTTCCGTTTTGAAGGCACTATCTCGAGGGCACAGGTAGCCCCTTGTGCCTCCAACAGATATAGAATTGTTGACAAGGCCATGACCTTGCAAAAAAAGAAGTTTTCCTTCGGTGGCTTTGGTCATTTTTGTGACTGAGCTCCACCAAAAATCATGGTTTCCCCGGATAATAATTTTTTGTCCGGGAAGGGAGGCAATCTCGTTTAAATCACAGAGAGAGTCTTCCAGTTTCAGTGCCCAAGAAGTATCCCCTACAATGAAAACCATGTCCTCATCAGTTACTTTCGAGAGCCAAGATGTTTTGATTTTTTCCCAATGGTTGTACCAGTGATCACCGAAAATCTCCATCGGCTTTCGCGGCGGATTTCCGGACAGATGTAAGTCACCTATGGCAAAAATGCGCATATAAATACTCCTAAAATAAGTTTTTCAAAAGATGCAAAATTGCGAAATGGTAAACTACGGCAGATAACGGAGTAAATCCCTAATTACTTCCCCTGCCCTTTCTTCATTACATACCTGACTCAATTTATAGCCCACAAAGAGGGGCGAGGTAAGGTAGCGGGGAACAATTTTTACATAAAGTAGCGTATCGTTTAAATGGTAAAAAAAGATATTATAAGAAGTGGAATACTTAGAAAAGTCGTTTCGAATATAGGATAAAATGCCCTGTATATACCGTGAAAGATTTTTAACGGATGCAGAGGGTTCTGCAATTAGGTTAAACTCAAAGAACCCGATAATAGGAGTTTTGGACAGCGTAACTTTTAGATCCTTCGTGTCGGCTATTGTCCATCCTTCAAAATGGAAGGGTTTAATCTCCTCGCGGTAGTCTTCATTTAAAAGGCCGACAATTTGGCTGTGGGGATGGCGCAAGGAACCGCCCGACATGGGGCCGAAGTTTTTGAAGTAGAGAACGGATTTAAAACGTCCGGAAGCAATAGTTTCACGCCATTTGTTTATAGAGAAACGAAGAATTCGCTCCGCCTCTTCCGGCGAGTACATGGAAAACTCGCTATGGCAATCATCTGTTTCGATGATGACGGTTTGCCAGCAGTCTTGCAGTACGGGATATTTATTCATCAGCCAAATCGTAGGCCCTTCTCGATCAAGGATGTCTGTTAGTGCTTCCCTGTTACAAAAGGGACAAGGAGTATCTTTTTGTCGGAAATTTTCCGGTTTGGATCGACCGATGGCAATATTGTATACGATAGGATTATTCATAATTCACCTCACCAATACTATAGTAACATAGTCGGGTTTACTTGAGTAGAGGGGAAAGCTTTAAAGGCGCCCTAGTGCACACAAATATAACAGAGAAAAGAAGATAAAGCCGTATCGAGGGGTGTGTTATAATAGCTGGTAGGGAGGCGGTAGATACTATGAAACCGACAACACTTTGTTTTCCCATCAATAAAAAGGGAGAAGTTCTTCTCGGTATGAAAAGAAGGGGATTTGGGAAAGGAAAATTTAACGGCTTTGGCGGCAAACTACAGGATAAAGAATCTTTTAGAGAGTGTGCTGTACGGGAGCTGGAAGAAGAAGTTTCTCTTATGGCAAGGCCGGAAGAAATGGAACCGGTAGGCTTTTTGGACTTCAGATTTCCCCATGAAGAGGAACTTACACATATTTGTTGGATTTATTTGGTGCGAACATTTGAGGGAATACCTCTGACCTCTGAGGAAATGGTGCCTCAGTGGTTTCTCCCCTCGGAAGTTCCGTATAAGGATATGTGGGCAGGAGATGAATCGTGGATCCCCCTCATCCTTGAGGGCAAGAAGATAAAGGGATATATAACTTTCGGCCCCGATAACGAACAAGTAGAAGGCATAAAAATTGAAGAAGTAGAGGATTTAGACGAAATACATGGAGAATGCATTAAAGAATGATTGGCCTAAAAAGCTGCTTGCCTGGTTTGATGGAAATAAGAGAGACTTGCCTTGGCGAGAAAATAAAGACCCTTATCGCATTTGGGTGTCCGAGGTCATGTTGCAGCAGACCAGAGTAGAAGCAGTTAAGCCTTATTTTGAAAATTGGATAAACCAATTTCCTACGGTAGAGGCATTAGCGCAAGCCACGGAAGATGAAGTGCTGCGAGCATGGCAAGGACTGGGATATTATAGCAGGGCGAAAAACTTGCAGCTAGGTGTGCGAGAAGTTGTAGAAAAATATAATGGAAAAGTACCCGAAACGAGAAAGGAGATAGAATCCTTAAAGGGCGTGGGATCCTATACGGCAGGAGCGGTATTATCTATTGCTTATAACAAAAGAGAGGCTGCTGTAGACGGAAATGTGCTTCGTGTGTATTCTCGCCTTTATAACAGTCACGAAGATGTACTGAAAAGTAGTGCGAAAAAGAAGATAACTTCTCTCGTCGAAAACACGATTCCTAAGGATCGTCCGGGAGATTTTAATGAAGCGCTTATGGATTTTGGGGCTACTCTTTGTATTCCGAAAAATCCCCGATGTGCCGCTTGTCCTTTGCGAGATGATTGTGAAGCCTATAAAGAGGGAACCGTTTCTGTACTTCCTGTAAGAGTAAAGAAAAAAAATGTGCCACATATATATTTAGCAGTAGCCTTAATTGAATCGGAAGGAGATTACTTGGTTCACCGCCGTAAGGATAAGGGATTATTGGCGTCCATGTGGGAATTCCCTTCTGTCGAGGGAGGCCATGTGGAGAAGAAAGCGTTGGAGGAGCTGGTATCGGAATTTGGAACCAAACTACGGTGGGATGACGATAAAATACCCCCTTTGACACATGTATTCTCTCATCGCCGGTGGGAAATGTACCCCTTTAAGGGGCACGTGAAGAAGAATCCCCATCTTCCTTCCGATTGGCGGTGGATAAAAAGAGAAGAATTCAGCCTATTGCCTTGGGCAGGGCCTCACGGTAAATTAACCGTGTATTGTAGATAAGAGAAAGGGAGGGAATTATTATTTCCATAGAGTTAATATTTATAAGCATTGTTGCTGTTATAGGAAGTCTTTATGGACTTCTCTGGCAAGGGGTTGCAGGGCTCAAACGAAAGTGGGTTTTAATTACCGCCGGCATTGTTTTGGCTCTTGCCGTTGGTGGGCATATACTTGCGGTAATCAGACCGTCTTTAAGATTGATAGAAGACATTGACAGTCCGTTTATGTATCACGCTTCACTTCTTTCATATTCGTGGTTATTTGCCATAATAATTTGTATAGTAGTTCTTTTTTTGTTATTCATCGTTCGGTGGGCCGTACTTCGCCAGGACGAAAGCATTCCCTCTGACGTGAGGGTTTCAAGGAGAGCACTGTTTAAGAAAACCGCTTTTTTGGCACCGGCGACTATTTTTACCGGCGCCACGGCTATGGCATATGCAAGCGAGTCTGAGTTAGTGATCCAAAGGCGGGAACTGGTGTATGAAAAAATTCCACATATATTGATGAACTATAAAATAGCGCAGGTTTCGGATCTTCATATGGGACCGTTTTTTAATTTAGATGACTGGGATCATATGATTGAACGCATTACGGAGGAGAAACCCGATCGTTTGGTTATCACGGGAGACCTGATTGATGAGATTGCTTTTTTGCCCGGCTTAGTGAAGCGAATCGAACGAGATATTCTCCGGTTTCCCGATGGAATTGACTTTATCTATGGTAACCACGAATATATTCGGGACTTTAAGGCGGTTAAGCGAGCCTTTGAGGCTTCTCCCATGAAAGTTTTACGCAATAGCAACTACCGCGTAGGGGGAGAAGATCAGGCTGTTTATATGGCAGGGGTGGATTATTCTTTTGCGAGAGAAAAGGGCGAGGAAGAGCGAAAGGCTTATCTAGATAAGGCTTTGGAGGGGATTCCGGAGGATGCCTTTATCATTTTATTGGCACATCACCCCATATTTATTGACGAAAGTTTTCAAAGGGGCATCCCTCTTACCTTGGCAGGACACAGTCACGGAGGGCAGATTAACCTGTTTGGGAAATCACTGATCCCTTTTCCGTATACCTACTGGAAAGGCTTATATGAAGAAAAAGGCAACTATGCTTATGTGAGTGCAGGAACAGGACATTGGTTTCCGCTTCGCTTAAATTGCCCGAGGGAAATCAGCGTGTTTACCTTTAAAGAAAGATAAGGGAAAATAAATATCAAATATACCGGGCAAAGTGGAGACCTTAAGATAAAATAAATTGATGATAAAAATTTAGGAGGGATGGACATGGAACACACGGTGGTTGTCGGCTTAAAAGGGGAAGCGGAGGAAGTCGTTACCCTGGAAAAAAGTGCGAAGGTGCTTAGAAGTGGCAGTTTAGAGGTATATGGCACTCCTGCTTTTATCGCGTTGGCGGAATATGCTGCGTGTAGAGCGCTAGAGTCGCATATTCCGGAAGCATACACTTCCGTGGGGACACACTTACATGTTAATCACACAGCGGCTACGGCATTAGGGAAAACGGTAAGATGTGTTGCTACGGTACAAGCGGTAGAAGGAAAGAAGATTACTTTTCTCATAGAGGCCAGTGATGAAAAGGGAAGCATCGGGAACGGCTTGCATGAACGATTTATTGTGGAAACAGAAAAATTTTTAGCTAAACTGACATAAAAATTCAAGAATAAAGCATAAAAAGAACGCCCTTCGCAAGACACTAAAAGGACTTGGCACGGGGCGTTTTTATATGAAAACTACTTCATGCGTACTGCTTCCGTAAATTCCTCTTCCGTCATCAGTTGATCTCTGAGAACAATTTCTTTGATGGAACAATTTTTCTCAAAGGCCTCCTTTACTACTTGTGCACTCTTATCATAGCCGATATAAGGTGTGAGCGAGGTGGCAATCATGAGGGACTGCTCTACGAAATAGCGTAATTTGTCTTCGTTGAAGGTTACACCACAAATGCAATGTTCGGTAAAGGAATCCATGGCATCTGATAAAAGTCTGCAAGATTCTACGAAGTCATAAATCATGATAGGCATAAATACATTTAGCTGAAACTGCCCGTTTGCATTACACATACTGATAGTTGTATCATGTCCGAATACCTGGGCGCAAACCATGGTCATGGCCTCGCATTGAGTGGGGTTTATTTTGCCCGGCATAATAGAAGAGCCGGGTTCATTGGCGGGGAGATCCCATTCTCCATAACCGCAACGAGGGCCGGATCCGAGAAAGCGCACATCCTGGGCAATCTTAAAAAGAACCGATGCCAAAAGGCGGAGTGTGTCGTGTGACATGGTGATAGCTTCCTTCATAGCAAGCCCTTGAAACTTATTGTTGTATAGCCTAAAGGGAGCACCACATACTTGGGGAACGATTTCCTGAAGGGCATCTAACCATCCGGGTGGGGTGTTTACCCCTGTCCCCACGGCGGTTCCACCCAAGGGAATATCCAAAAGGAAATCGGCATTGGTGAGAATCATGTTTTTGGCGGTGCGCAAACTATCGGAAAATGCGGAAATTTCCTGGTTCACCATGATGAATGTGGCATCTTGAAGATGGGTTCGGCCCACTTTTTGGAGCCCTTCTCCTTTTTTAGCCAAGTCATCAAATGCACCTATTAATTTGTCGAGAGCCGGTAACAGTCTCTCGTGAATTTCCTTGTAGGCACACACATGCATGGCAGCAGGGAAAACATCATTTGTACTTTGTGCCCGATTTACATCGTCATTTGGATGAAGGGAGACGCTGCTATCCAGTTGTCCGGCTCGGCGAGCAATCACTTCGTTTACATTCATATTGGTTTGTGTACCGGAACCGGTTTGAAAAACGGTGAGAGGAAATTCTTCATCCCATCGGCCGTCCACAATTTCATCTACTACAGCACTTATGAGATGAGCCTTTTTTTCGTCCATAACACCACATGTTCGGTTAGCCAAAGCACAGGCTTTTTTTACCAAAGCAATGGCATAAATTTGCTCTAAAGGAATTTGGTGTGTACCGATTTTGAAATTATTTAGTGATCGTTGCGTTTGAGCTCCGTATAAGCGTTCCGCATTAACTTCCACAGGACCCATAGAGTCATACTCAATTCTGGTTTTCATGGCTACCTCCTTTTCGAATGACCTTGATGTGCTCTTCTTTTTTCTTTTTCTCCAATTCCTCTCTTGTTCTCATTTCTTGTACGATGGGAGGAGGTGTATTATATTTAAAGGTAAAGCCCTGACCGATAACCTCGGATGCATCCGTGATAAGCATAAAGGCATTCGGATCAACGCGATTGATTTCGTTTTTAAGTTTGGCAATTTGCGTAAGACTGATAACTACCAGAATAACTTGTTTTTCTTGATGTGTATAAGCTCCCTCTCCGCGAAGAATAGTGGCACCGCGCCCAATACTTTTTAAGATAACTTTGCACACGTTTTCCGTGTTGTAGGAAATAATGAAAGCGGCTTTCCTCTGGTTAAATCCGGTTACCACTTTGTTGCTGATCGTTGCTGAAATATAAAGGCTAATGAGGGTAATCGCCGCTACTTCTATATTGAAGATACAAGCGGCAATAACGATGATGAGCGTATTAATAGCAAAAACAACGCTACCGATTTGCAGTCCCCAGTATTTTCGTACGATGGCACCTATGATATCAAGGCCCCCGCTATTACCGCCTACGCGGTACATAATACCGGAACCTAAACCGGCGAAGATACCGCCAAGGATAGAGCCGATAATAGGATCCTGGGTAAAGCCCATGGTACGCAGAAAGAAAAATGCATCAAGGACAAGGGAAAACATGACGGTGCCGAAGATGCTGACCAATACATACCATCCGCCGAGCCAGCGATAAGCGGCGTACATGATGGGGATATTCAGAATCAGATTACTAGTGCCGACGGGAATGCCCATAAGATAGTATAGGATAAGGGCGATACCACTAATGCCACCATTAATCAAATTGTGAGGGATAATAAAGCCGTTAATACCTATGGAAAAAAACACACAACCAAGGGTAATCATTAGTAAAGTAATGCTATGTTGCTTTACAGCGCTTTTCATATTGTCTCCTGAAAAATTGAATTTATAAGGAAAATAGAATATAATAGTAAACGTATTAATATGGGTAAATCTTTCCTTCATCTTATACTAAATGCGTGTTCATTTCAACGATTATTTGTTTTCCGTAACAGGCAAGAAAGATATAAGTAAAAGCTGGTTAAAAGCTGCTTGTGAGGCTAAGAAGCAGCTTTTCTTCTCTCTAAGAGAACAAAGATGATGGGAGGGTATCCGATAGGATATAAAAAAGTAAAAACAAGAGGGCGTTGTGGAACAATTAAGTTTCAGTAAGATAAATATAGGACTGGCAATAATAAATAAGAGGGAAGACGGATATCATAATATCGATACTATTTTCCAATCTGTTCGTCTGGGAGACTCCTTATACTTTGCCAACCATCATTCTGTAGTTTTTCATGGCAGTGCGCCGGAATTGCCGGCATATATGGGGGAGATGATTCCCTTTGATGAGCGTAATTTGGCGTATAAGGCTTTGAAAGCTGTTCAGGCGTACACGAAATGTAAGATGGGGGCGGCCATTCACCTGTTAAAGCGTGTGCCCCCGGCAGCCGGTTTAGGTGGCGGAAGCTCTGATGCGGCAGCTATGATTCTGGGCTTAAACCAATTTTGGGATCTTAGATTGACGGAGAGAGAAATACTGGCCTTGGCAGAACCCCTGGGGGCGGATGTGCCCTTTTTGCTAAAGGGGGGGACCGCTCGTGGTACGAAAAAAGGGGAAGCACTCCGCTTCTTGCCCGATGTAAGTCCTGCCTGGCTTTTGCTGGTAAAGCCTAAGATTTCTATATCTACTGCGGAGGCATATGGGCAGTTTTCCGGTATTACCGAGGCGACAAGTGATATGATAGATGCCGTAGAAAAAGCCTTGGCAGGAGATAATATAAATGAGGCGTTTTCAATGGCCAAAAATACCTTTGAAGAACTGACATTTCCGAAATATGAAGAGCTGGTGGTATGTAAAACCTTTTTTACAAATCGGGGCTATAAGGTCTTGATGACCGGAAGCGGTCCTACTTTGGTAGTTTTATTGCCTACCGCAAAGGATGCGTTAGTTTTGCAAGATGAAATACAGGCCCATGGATATCAATGGTTTTCGCTAATCACAAAAACAGGAAAATAGAGGAGTAGAGTGATGAATAGTCAAAAAAACAGATTACAACCGGTTCGTCTTGATGCGTATAAACCCCTTCGGGAAGTAGTGCGGGAAGCATTGAGACAGGCTATTAAAGACGGAATATTAAAACCAGGTGAGCGATTGATGGAAATCCAACTGGCTGAAGAGCTCGGTGTAAGCCGTACCCCTATTAGGGAAGCTATTCGTAAGCTTGAACTGGATGGTTTTGTGGTAATGATTCCACGTCGTGGTACCTATGTTGCGGATATATCTTTAAAAGATATTTCACAGGTATTTGAGATTAGAACTGCTTTGGAGGAACTGGCGGCAGGGCTTGCGGCAGAGCGCATTACGGAAGAGGAACTGGAATACTTGGAACGTATGTTGGTGGAAATCGGCGACTATATTGAAGAGGGAGATATGGACAAAATTGTCGCTGCGGATGTGGGCTTCCATGAAGTTCTTTATAAGGCATCGAGAAATAACCGCTTGGCGGAAATTATCCACAACTTGCGGGAGCAACTAATGCGTTTTCGCTCTATTTCCATGAATCAGCCGGGACGTTTGGCAAATACGTGGGAAGAGCATCGGCAGTTGGTAGAGGCTATTGCTTCCAGAAATGCCTCTCAGGCCAGAAAAATTGCACGCCTTCATATGGAAAACTCCGAACAGGTATTGATTGTGGGTATGGGCAATAAGGATGTGGCACGAATGGTGCAAGAAGGCTTCGAATCGAAAGAAGAGGAATAATATAATGCTATAAATGTAAAAGGGTTGTAGAGCGCTTGTCTCTACAACCCTTTGCTTTTGCTTAACTTGCATTGCTGATGGGATAATGCACATGGTTTTAACTAAAAAATTTCAAGCTCCACGGGGCAGTGATCGCTACCGAAGATTTGAGGATGAATTTTTGCTTCTTTAATATCTCCGTTTAGACGGCTGGACGTGAGAAAATAATCAATTCTCCAGCCCACATTCCTGTCTCTGGCCTTTCCCATGTATGACCACCAGCTATAGGCATCGACGGTATCGGGATAAAGGTGACGGAAGGTATCGGTGAAGCCTGCATTGAGAAGAGCCGTCATTTTTTCTCGCTCTTCGTCGGTAAAACCGGCATTACGACGATTGGTTTTTGGATTTTTGAGGTCAATTTCCTGATGAGCTACATTTAAGTCTCCGCAGAGAATGACAGGCTTTTTTTCATCCAAACTTAGGAGATAATCCTTGAAGTCTTCCTCCCAAACCATACGATAGTCAAGGCGCGCCAACTCTCGTTGGCTATTTGGCGTGTAACAGGTAACAAGGTAAAATTTGTCATATTCGGCAGTGATGACGCGACCCTCTTGATCGTGTTTTTCTATGCCGATACCGTAAGTTACCTCTTTCGGTTCGATGCGGGTGAAAATGGCGGTACCGCTATACCCTTTTTTTACAGCACTGTTCCAATATTGCTTGTATCCGGGTAGGTCAAGCTCGATTTGTTCCGGCTGTAGTTTAGTTTCCTGTAGGCAGAAAATATCTGCATTTAATTCATTAAAGCTATCCATGAATCCCTTGGTTACAGCAGCACGAAGTCCATTTACATTCCAAGAAATAAGACGCAACATTTATATCCTCCTTATGTGGCGATTGTATGATAGATTCTGCCTCCTTTGCTTTCTTCTATCTGCACAATTTGGTATAATCGGAGTACATAGTAAAAAGCTGTAGAGGACTAATTAACATAGATATTGTAAGCAATTATCAAAATGATGTCAAAGAGTTTTCCTGAGAAGCTCAAACATAGAATAGGAGAGACAGCATATGATACACCCATTAGCGGGAAAACCGGCGGATAAAGAAAGCTTAATTTCTTTGGCAGATTTGGAATCCGCCTATTATGATTTAAAGCCGAATCCAAAGGAAGTGGCAGAGAGGATAAGCTTTGGTACATCGGGGCATCGGGGAAAGTCTTTAGAGCGAAGTTTTAATGAACTCCACGTAGCGGCTATTGCGCAAGCTATTTGCGACGGACGGGAAACTTTTGGGGCTAAAGGGATTTGTTTTGTCGGCTCTGATACTCATGCACTGTCAAAAGTGGCAGAACGGACGGTCAGAGAAGTGCTCGCAGGCAATGGCGTTATTGTTGCCTGTGATTCAGAAAGAGGCTATGTTCCGACACCGTCTTTATCAAGAGCTATTCTTCGCTATAACGAGAAGAGAAAAACGGACCTGGCAGACGGAATTGTCCTCACGCCATCTCATAATCCTCCGGAATATGGGGGGATCAAGTATAATCCGACGCATGGAGGCCCTGCGGGAGAAACGGTGACGGCATGGATTGAAGAAAGAGCGAATGCTTATGTAAAAGCCGGCGGAGAAGGCATTAAAAGGATTCCCCTCGAAAGAATATCCGGCGAGAACTGTATTGCCTATGACTTTAAAGGACTTTATGTAAAAGAGCTTATTGAAATTATAGATATAGAACTGCTTAAGGACAAAAAGCTTCACGTGCTCATTGATGCCCTCGGAGGGAGTGGCGGATCTTACTGGGAAGCGATTCGCGATACCTATGGTCTTGATTTGACGATTATTCATAGTGAAGCGGATCCTACTTTTTCTTTTATGCACTACGACTATGACGGGGCTATTCGCATGGATTGCTCATCCTCCTACGCCATGGCAGGTGTTGTCGCCTCTATAGGTGAATACGATTTGGCCGGAGGAAATGACCCGGATTATGATCGATTTGGTATTGTTACCAAATCAGGACTGATGCAGGCTAATGAGTTTTTAGCGGTGGCGATGGATTACCTTTTTTCTACCAGAAATTGGCAAGGGAAGGGTGTAGGCAAAACCGTGGTGGTTACCGAGTTGATTAATCGTCTTGCAAAAGACAAAGGGATTGAAATATTTGAAGTTCCTGTGGGATTTAAGTATTTTTCTCCTCTTTTATTTGAGGGGAAAGCAGGTCTTGTGGGAGAAGAGAGCGCGGGGGCCGGGTTTTTGAAAAAAGACGGTACTGTGTGGACGACCGATAAAGATGGCATCATTATGGTGTTGTTAGGCATGGAAATTATGGCGGCTACAGGGAAATCGCCTTCCGTCTACTATGAAGAGTTGGCGTCGGTCTATGGGAAGCCTTATGGCATCCGTTATGAAGCCCCTTGCTCCTTGGCAGAAAAAAAGGTACTTAAAGCACTGGATCCCGGTTCGATTCAGGCGACGGATATTATGGGAGATCCTATTACAGAGGTTCGCAGAACTTCCTTGTTCGGATCCTATGAAATAGGTGGGCTTCGCATCACTACGAAAAACGGTTGGCTTGTAGCAAGACCGTCAGGGACGGAAGATTTGTATAAAGTATACGGAGAAACCTTTTTGGGAGAAGATATGTTGGTTAAATTCGTGGAAGAGGGGAAGCGCATAGTTTCTTCTGCCCTTAAAGAAGGGGTAAAGTAAAAGATTGTTTCCGGAGAGGGCTTTCGATGGGGAAGGTATGCTATAATAAGTAGCAAGAAAATAGTAAACATGCATTGTAAAGGTGTTTTATATCAGAATAATTCATGGAAGAAAAGGTGATGGATGATGAAGTTGGTAGTAACTGTGTTGGGACAGGATAGAGTGGGGATTATTGCGGAAGTAAGCCGTGTATTGGCAGAAAACAATATCAATATTTTGTCTATCAATCAAAATATTTTAGAAGGTATATTCAATATGGTTCTCCTTAGCGATATGTCTAAGTCCGATAAAACCTTGGAAGACATTCAGCAACAGCTGAAGGAGACAGGAGAGAAGTTGGGTGTTGAAGTTAGGGGGCAGCATGCGGATATATTCTACAGCATGCACCGTGTGTAATAGGAGAGATTTATGCTGACGATTGAAGATATTTTAGAAACGAATAGTATGATTCACAAAAATAATCTCGATGTACGCACTATTACCATGGGGATTAGTTTGTTGGGATGTACTCATAGCGATGGAAAAGTGCTTTGTGACCGCATTTACGATAAAATTATGATGGAAGCAAAGGATTTGGTGAAGACCGGAGAGGCCATTGAGAGAGAATATGGAATTCCCATTATTAACAAAAGAATAGCGGTAACGCCTATTTCCCTCGTGGCGGCAGGCAGTGATTTAATGGATTACACTCCTGTTGCAAGGGTATTGGATAGGGCGGGCCGAGAGATTGGCGTTGACTTCGTGGGAGGATTTTCTGCGCTAGTATCCAAAGGATATACCGAAGCTGATCGAAGGCTTATTGCATCCATTCCGGAAGCATTGGCGAGTACGGATATTGTATGTAGTTCTGTTGGTATCGGATCTACGAAGGCAGGGATTAATATGGACGCAGTAGCCGAGATGGGGCGCATTGTTAAAGCTACTGCCGAAAGAACAGCGGACAGAGACGGATTCGGCTGTGCTAAACTGGTTATATTCTGCAATCCTGTGGAGGACAACCCCTTTATGGCAGGTGCTTTTCACGGCGTAACCGAAGGAGAAACCACTATTAGTGTCGGTGTAAGCGGTCCGGGAGTGGTAAAGCAAGCCCTTGAAGGTGTGAGAGGAGAGTCTTTTGATGTTGTGGCCGAAACCATTAAACGTACAGCTTTTAAGATTACTCGTGTAGGGCAATTGGTGGCAAGAGAGGCTTCGCGTCGCCTTGACAAAAAATTCGGTATCGTGGATTTGTCGCTGGCCCCTACCCCTGCTATCGGGGACTCGGTGGCTCATGTATTGGAAGAAATGGGAATTACCTCTTGCGGTGCTCACGGTACAACGGCTGCATTAGCGCTTTTAAATGATGCGGTAAAAAAAGGGGGGCTTATGGCATCCTCTCATGTAGGAGGGCTCAGTGGTGCGTTTATTCCTGTCAGCGAGGATAGGGGTATGATTGATGCAGTGGCATGCGGTAGCCTTTCTTTGGAAAAATTGGAGGCTATGACTTGTGTATGCTCGGTGGGACTCGATATGATTGCTGTTCCCGGAGATACGCCTGCAGAAACTCTATCGGCTATATTGGCAGACGAGGCAGCTATTGGCATGATAAATAATAAGACGACGGCAATGCGCATTATTCCCGTACCGGGAAAAAATGTAGGAGAAGTGGTTGAGTTTGGAGGACTTTTAGGATATGCTCCTATTATTGAAGTAAATCCTTTCAGTGCTGCCGAGTTTATTCGCCGGGGAGGACGAATTCCTGCACCGGTGCGCAGTTTAACCAATTAAGATATACAATATAGGATAGGGGCTCTTAACATTTGAGAGATCTTGTCCGCTAAGGAGGAGCAACATGGCGGCTTATGGCCTGGCCTTTTTGTTGGCACTAGTAATAACGTACGCAATAACGCCGATAGTAAAAAAAATAGCTATTCGCGTGGGAGCGATGGATAAGCCTGATGAAAGGAAAGTTCACCAAAGGGCAATACCGCGACTGGGCGGGTTGGCTATATATGTGGGCTTTGTTGTGGCAATACTATACGAGTACAATACGGCTATCAGTAAGGATTTTGTTGGACTTTTGGTGGGCTGTACGGTAATCGTTCTCGTAGGAATATGGGATGATATCGCACAAATTGAAGCAAAATTGAAGCTGTTCGGACAAATTGTGGCGGCTGCCGTACTGGTCGCTTTTGACATTCAAATTGATTGGGTAACACTTCCGGGAGGAAAGGTTGTCTACCTTGATTATTTGGCCATCCCTCTTACCGTTTTTTGGATTGTGGGATTTACCAATGTAGTCAATCTGATCGACGGACTTGACGGTCTGGCTGCAGGGATTTCACTGATTGCTTGCATGACAATGTTTTTTGTATCCTATCAGATGGGGCAATTTGAGGTTGCCTATTTGGCTTTGGCATTAGCCGGATCGGCTTTCGGATTTTTACAATACAACTTTAATCCGGCAAAAATTTTTATGGGAGATACGGGAAGTATGCTGCTTGGATATTCCATGGCGGCGATTTCCATAATTGGAGTAGTCAAAACGGCCACGACGGTAGCACTGATTGTACCCGTTATAGCTCTGGGTGTACCCATTATGGATACGGCCTTGGCTATTGTACGAAGAAAGATTAACGGAGTTCCCATTTTTAAGCCCGACAAAGGACACTTACATCATCGTCTGTTAGCTATGGGAATGACACAAAAACAAGCGGTGCTTTTGATGTATACTATTTCCGCCTTGTTGGGAGGAATTGCCATTGTGGTGGCGAAAGTAAATATCGTATGGGGTATTATCCTGGTGGTTATGGCGCTCGCCGGAGGCCTTTTAGCGGCAAAACGCATAGGGATTTTATCCAAGGATAAATCGTATTCTGAATAGCAATCTTCGATGGTAAAAGGGAGAAAATAAATGGTATTAAAGGTTATGACAGTTTTCGGAACCAGACCTGAAGCGATTAAGATGGCGCCTCTTGTAAAGGCTCTAAAAGAAGCGGAGGACATGGAGGCGATAGTTACAGTAACGGCACAACATAGGGAAATGTTGGATCAGGTTCTCCATTTGTTTGATATAACACCGGATTATGATCTTAATATTATGAGCCAGGGGCAGACCTTGTATGATGTGTCGGAAAAGGCCTTGGCGGGATTGAAAACGGTTTTGGAAGAGGCTAAACCCGATGTGGTACTGGTTCACGGAGATACGACGACTACATTTGTTGGGGCTTTGGCGGCATTTTATAAGCAAATCCCCGTGGGGCATGTAGAAGCGGGACTAAGGACGGGGAACATATACTCTCCGTTTCCGGAAGAGATGAATCGAAAGCTTACGGGAGCGCTTACAACATACCATTTTGCACCGACGGCGGGTGCTGAGGCCAATTTGCTAAGAGAGAATATATCTACGGCTCATTTATATGTGACAGGTAACACGGTTATTGATGCACTGGACAAAACGGTGAGGGAGAATTATGTGTTTGACGATGAAGCATTAAATGCCATCGACTACACAAATAAGCGAGTTCTTCTCGTGACAACCCATCGGCGGGAAAACTTGGGAGAGCCGATGCGACATGTATATCAGGCGATTAAGTCTTTAATTGAAGAATTCGATGATGTGGAGGTAGTATTCCCCGTTCATAAGAATGAAAGCGTTCGCTCTATCGTTCGAGAAGAGTTGGGAGATGTAGAAGGGGTTCATTTGGTGGAACCGATGGATTACGAACCTTTTGCCAATTTGATGAATAAAGCCTATCTTATACTTACCGACTCGGGCGGTATACAGGAAGAGGCCCCTGCATTAGGCAAACCTGTGCTCGTCCTTCGTGACACCACTGAGCGACCGGAAGCGGTAGCAGCCGGAACGGTAAAGCTGGTGGGGACGGATTATGAACAGGTTTATGAAACGGCGAAGCATTTGTTGACTCATGACAGTGCTTATGAAACCATGTCAAATGCGGTCAACCCCTACGGTGATGGCAGAGCATCCGAGCGTATCATAGAGGCTTTGCGTTTCGAACTGTTGGGAGGAGAAAAGAAACCGGATCGCTTTGGCTATGGCGGGTAAAAAAAGAGGACGACCCATATTGGGTGGTCCTTTTGTTTTGCGAAAAAGAGTATCGATATGCAAAGATAGCAAGGGAATGCTTTGAAGAGAAAGAGCGAGCAATTTCCCTGCGAAAAGATATTTTTGAGTAAAAATGGGAGGAAAAACGACAAATAAAGAAGGAATTTTTGCATTTTTGTCGAATATGACATACTGTTATGAAATTACATCTTCGAAGATAAAAGTTTCGTGATTTAGCGGTCTTTTTCTGTAATGACTTAAAGGAAAAAAGGGGCATAAAAGCTGGTTCATATGAGTATAATGCATTGGAGATAGCTAATTATGTCATGCTATAATGAGATGTCAATTTTTACGCTTTAAAGAGTAAGGAGGCGAGCAGGGTGAAAAAACAATCTCCGGAATGGATCAGAGCCTTAGCTACCGCTTCTTCAGCAGGGTTTACACTATTCGGATGTATCATGGTCGGAGTTTTCATCGGCCACTCTGTGGACTCTTTTTTTTATGTCAGTCCTTGGGGATTGATTTTTTTCTCCTTTTTGGGAGCCTTTACTGGCTTTTGGTCTCTGTTTCGACAGATGATAAAAAAGTAGGTTGAGTTGAATATGGATTACTATTATTCCTATGTAAAGCACATTCTCGCCATTTCCGTAGGGTTCTTGGCGGCAGGTGTGATTCTCTTGTTCCTAATGGGATACACGAAGCTTATCTCCGGGTGGGTTTTGGGTAGCCTTGGAAATATAGTTTATTTTCTTCTTTTGGCTTTGCGGGTAAAAAAACTGGAAAATATGGATCCGATCCAGGCTGAGACAGAAATCAAGAAAAGTTTAGCAGGTCGATTTTCCTTGGTTTTGCTGATTATCGTGGTAGCGGTGGGCATTCCCTCCATAGATATTTTGGCGACGACGATTGGACTCATATCCCTTAAACCGGCTATCTATTTAGAAGCCATTCTTTATCCGAAGCGCTAAAAGATTACAGAATCGTAGAGAGAAGGGGGGTGGAGCTATGCAGTTACATGCAGGACACCATAAAGTAGTCGAATTTGGTGGGCTTGCCTTTAATATGGACACGTTGTACATGACATGGCTGACGGCGGCAATCGTTATTATCATAACCATGTTGGCGACGAGAAAACGCGAACTCGTGCCTAGCGGCATTCAAAATGTGGTTGAATCCATTTTTGAAGTACTGATGGCGCAGATGAAACCGGCGCTGGGCGATAAGATGCACCAGGTTATATCTGTTCTTTTGACGATGTTTTTGTTCATTTTTATTGGCAACGAAATAGGTCTTTTGCCTAACTTTGGCGTAATCGCATCGCCGACAAATGACTTAAACACAACTTTGGGACTGGCTTTGGCGTCCTCTGCTACCGTATGGGCAGTAGGGTTTAAAAACCATGGTGTAGGACACATCAAGCACTTATTTAAGCCATTTGTGCCATTTGTTGTTGTTAATTTGATGGAAGAAATTTCTAAGCCGATAACCTTGGCATTTCGTTTGTTCGGGAACATTCTCGCAGGCGAAATACTATTGGAAATTCTCTACTACTTGGCGCCTATCGGAGCACCGCTTATCTGGATTATTTTTAGTTTGGTTGTTGGTCTAATTCAAGCCTTTATTTTTACTATTCTAACAACGTCCTATTTATCTTCTGTTGTAGGAGAGGGACATTAGTACATCGGTATGTATTTATTCTTTAGTTATTAGGAGGATTTTTTAAGATGGAAAAAGCAATGGTTTTAGCAATATCTGCAGTTTCAGCAGCAGTAACAATCAGTATCGCAGCTCTTGCGGCAGCATTCTCTGATGCTCGTGTAGCATCCAAAGCATTGGAAGGTATGACTCGTCAACCGGAACAAAGCGGTAAACTTTTAACCAACATGCTTATCGCTATCGGCTTGGTTGAGTCTATTCCTATTATCGCAGCAGTTATTGCTATCGTATTGGTATTTGCTAATCCTTACGTTTCTTTATTATAATTCCTGATGGAAAGTAGAGGAGGTACATCCGTTGATTGAAATAAACGGTACATTGCTCGCACAATTCCTCAACTTTTTTATCCTTGTTGCGATTTTGGCTAAATTTGCCTATAAACCAATACTTCAGGTAATGCAGGAACGTCAGGATCGAATTGCACGCGATTTAGAAGGTGCTGAAAAAGCACGAATTAGTGCAGAGCAGTTAGAAGCAGAGTACAAGCAGCAAATCGTAGCTGCTCGTCAGGAAGCCCAAGCTATTATTGATAAAGCTACAAAACAAGCTGAAGCGCAAACACAAGCACAGTTAGAAGAAGTGCGCGAACAGATTATGCGAGAAAAAACACAGGCACAGGAAGAAATTATCCGCGAAAGAGAAAAGGCTATGCGTGAGCTTCGCCAAGAGGTGGTAAGCTTATCCGTTGCTGTAGCAGGCAAGGTGATTTCTCAAAACCTTGATACTGACGCAAACAGCCGTCTCATTAGTGAAGCTATCGAAAAGCTCGATAGTAAAAGTGTAGGCGCTCGATGAGAACAAATATCGTAGCCGACAAATATAGTGAAGCTATCTTTAATCTTGCCTGTGAACAACATATTCTCGAAGAGATGGATGCAGACCTTTCCTATGTTCGCAGTGTGCTTGTAGAGCATAAGGAATTGCAGGCTTTTCTTGGCCATCCTATTGTAAGTGCAGAAAGTAAGCGCTCTGTGCTGGAAAAAATATTCAGCAATAATATTGGTAAACTAGCACTCCAATTTTTATATGTCATGATTAATCGAGGTCGCGAAGGTTATATAGTGGCTGCCATTGACGGCTACATGGCTAAATCCCGTGAATCCCGTAATATTCTTGAAGCGATTGTTCGGGTTGTAGCACCTTTACAGGACGCAGAAAGAGAAAAACTCCAACAGAAGATAGAGTCCTTAACAGGAAAGCAAGTGGAGCTTACCTTCATTGTGGATCCGGCTATCTTGGGAGGCATGATTATTCAAATCGGGGATAAACGTATTGATGCCAGCGTAGCGCGAAGTCTGAAAGAAATGGAGAAATCCTTACTCAAAGATGATATGACTGAAATTGGGGTGAAGAATTAGAAATGAAAATGAAGCCAGAAGAAATTACGGCTATAATTAAACAACAGATTCAGGACTACAACATCGAAATAAATGTTGATGACGTGGGCACCGTACTTGAAGTAGGTGACGGCATCGCTCATATTTATGGCTTGGAAAAAGCCATGGCGGGCGAACTTTTGGAGTTGCCACATGGTGTGTACGGCATGGTTCTTAACCTTGAGCTTGATAATGTTGGGGCCGTATTATTAGGGGATGACTTCCTGATCAAGGAAGGCGACCAAGTTCGTCGCACAGGCCGCATCATGCAGGTGCCTGTGGGAGAGGGCTTGATTGGTCGTGTTGTAAACGCATTGGGGCAACCCATTGACGGAAAGGGAGAAATTAAGGCGGAAACATTCCGTCCTATTGAGTACCCCGCACCGGGAATTGCGGATCGTCAATCCGTACATGAGCCTTTACAAACAGGCTTAAAGGCGATTGATTCCATGGTTCCCATCGGTCGCGGACAACGTGAGCTTATCATCGGTGACCGTGGTACCGGTAAAACAGCTATCGCTATTGATACCATTTTGAATCAAAAAGGTAATGATGTAATTTGTATTTATGTGGCTATCGGGCAGAAAGAGTCTACCGTAGCCCGTGTAACGCAGAAGTTAGAAGAAGCAGGTGCGATGGACTACACTATCGTTGTATCCGCCAGCGCTTCTCAAGGGGCGCCGATGCAATACTTGGCTCCTTATTCCGGTGTTAGTATGGGCGAGCACTTCATGTACCAAGGCAAGCATGTGCTTTGCGTATATGATGACCTTTCCAAACATGCCGTGGCATACCGTTCCATGAGTTTGCTCCTTCGTCGTCCGCCGGGACGTGAGGCGTATCCGGGCGATGTATTCTACTTACACTCCCGCTTACTTGAACGGGCGGCAAAATTATCTCCAGAATTGGGGGGAGGGTCCATTACGGCACTGCCTATTATTGAAACCTTGGCAGGTGACGTGTCCGCCTACATTCCGACAAATGTTATTTCCATTACGGACGGACAGATATTCCTAGGCACCGAATTGTTCTACTCCGGTATTCGTCCTGCAATTAACGTAGGTTTGTCCGTATCCCGTGTAGGTGGTAGTGCTCAGATTAAGGCGATGAAACAAGTTGCCGGCAAGTTGCGTCTTGATTTGGCGCAGTATCGTGAGCTTGCAGCATTTGCTCAGTTCGGTTCCGATTTGGACAAATCCACAAAGGCACAACTTGATCGTGGTGCCCGCTTGACGGAAATGCTAAAACAACCTCAATATACTCCGCTTGCCGTAGAAGAGCAGGTTGTGGTTCTTTATGCAGGTATTAACGGATATTTAAGTACCATTCAGGTGGAAGATGTAAATCCATTTGAAGATGCTCTACTTAAATATATCCATGCCAACTATCCTGAAATCCTTACATCCATTAAGGATTCACTTAAGCTTGATGAAGAAAATGAAGAACTTTTGAAGAAAGCAATCCTTGAATGTATTGACGCATTTGGTGCAAATCATACGCTTCTTACAAAAGAGGAGGAATAATCTATGGCTAGTGCACAGGATATCAGGAGACGCATAAAGAGTGTTACTAACACGCAGCAAATTACGAAGGCCATGAAAATGGTTGCTTCTGCTCGACTACGCCGTGCACAAGGTAAAGCTCATGCTACAGAACCCTATGCAGCAAAATTAGGAGAACTTCTTAAAAATGTGGCAAGCAGTGCGCAAAAGGTAAATCACCCTTTGCTTACAAAACGCCCCGTAACAAAGACGGGATACCTAATCATTGGTGCCGATAAGGGACTGGCAGGACCCTATACATACAACTTGATGAAGAAAGTCATGACTCTCCTTGCAGGGAAAGATCCGGAAACATATGAGTTGGTAGTGGTTGGTCGTAAGCCGCAAGAGTATTTAAAACATCGTAAATATAAGATTGCGCAGGTGTATAGCGGTTTCTCTGATAAACCGGAATACGAAAATGCGACAGAGCTTGCTAAAGACGTAGCCGATTATTTTGTTGAGGCCAAGGTAGATGAAGTGGTGATGGTATACACCCACTTTATCAATTCCATAACACAGGAAGTGCGTGCCACAAAACTGTTGCCTGTTGAAACGCCACAGGTGGAAACCGATTTATTCGAAGATGAAGAAGCCGTTGAAAAATATATTTTCGTTCCCAGCGGAGAAGACATCTTCTTTGAATTGCTTCCAAAATATGTGGAAATATCTGTATACAATTCTCTCTTGCAAGCAGCCGCAAGCGAGTTGGGATCTCGTATGACAGCTATGACCTCGGCAACAGATAATGCCTCTGAATTACTTGATAAATTGCATCTGGAGTACAATAAAGTACGTCAGGCCGGTATTACGAATGAAATTTCGGAAATTGTCGGCGGTGCTAATGCCTTGCAATAATCCTTAAAAAATACTAGGGAGGAGAACCTCTTAAATGAGTAATAATATAGGTAAAGTTGTACAGGTTATCGGACCGGTAGTAGACCTTTCCTTTGAAACAGGTTCCTTACCGGCAATCTATAACGCCATCAAGATTGAAGGCGAAGGCGATAACAAGGACATAAAAATTACAGTTGAAGTTATGCAGCATCTGGGAGATGACACAGTGCGCTGCGTTGCTATGAGCTCAACTGATGGTTTGACTCGTGGCATGAAAGCGGTGGATACAGGAACGGCGATTGCAGTACCTGTAGGGGACGGCGTATTGGGTCGTATCTTTAATGTGCTCGGCGAAACGGTTGACCATGATGATACCCCTGTGAAAGCAGATACATACTGGCCAATTCATCGTCCGGCACCAAAGTTTGATGATTTATCCCCTGAAACGACTATTCTTGAGACAGGGATTAAAGTCGTTGACCTTATTGCACCTTATGTAAAAGGCGGTAAAATCGGTCTTTTCGGCGGTGCGGGGGTAGGTAAAACCGTACTTATCATGGAGCTTATCCATAACGTTGCTACCGAGCACGGTGGCTATTCCGTATTCTCCGGTGTAGGGGAGCGTACCCGTGAAGGGAACGACCTCTGGAACGAAATGAAGGAATCCGGCGTTATCTCAAAAGCAGCCTTGGTATACGGTCAGATGAATGAGCCGCCGGGAGCACGTATGCGCGTTGGTCTTACGGGACTGACTATGGCGGAATACTTCCGTGATGTACAGCACCAGGACGTGTTGCTGTTTGTTGATAATATCTTCCGTTTCATTCAGGCCGGTTCCGAAGTGTCTGCGTTGCTTGGTCGTATGCCATCTGCCGTAGGATACCAACCGACATTGGCAACGGACGTAGGAAATCTACAAGAACGTATTACATCTACAAAAGACGGATCCATTACATCTGTACAGGCGGTATATGTACCTGCCGATGACCTTACCGACCCTGCTCCGGCAGCGACATTTGCGCATTTGGATGCTACGACAGTTTTGTCTCGCTCCATTGCGGAACTCGGGATTTATCCGGCGGTGGATCCGCTTGACTCTACAAGCCGTATTTTGGATCCTCTTATCATTGGGGATGAGCACTATGATGTGGCTCGTCGCGTACAAGAAGTGCTCCAAAAATACCGCGATCTGCAAGATATCATTGCCATCTTGGGCATGGAAGAATTGTCCGATGATGACAAATTGACGGTAGCTCGTGCCCGTAAGATCCAAAGATTCCTAAGCCAACCGTTCTTCGTAGCGGAAATCTTTACAGGATCTCCAGGTAAATACGTTCCTCTTAAAGAAACAATCCGCGGTTTCCGTGAAATCTTGGATGGTATTCATGATGAATTGCCTGAAGCGGCATTTTACATGGTTGGTACCATTGATGAAGCTGTGGAAAAAGCAAAAGCAATGCAAGAGAAGGGAGAATAGTCTATGGCATCGGCACGCACCATGGCATTGGAGATTATCACTCCGGATGAAACTGTATATGCAGGAGACATTAACTTCTTAGTGGCTCGTGCGACAGACGGTGAAATCGGCATTTTGCCCGGTCATGCCCCTTTGGTGGCGGCCCTTAGCACCTGGCCTTTGCGCATTGAAACAGCAGAGGGCACAAAGCTTTTAGCCGTGTTTGGCGGGTTCCTCGAAGTGGATGATGGGGGTAAGATTACCATTATTACGCCGAACTGCGAACTGGCAAACACCATCGATATTGCACGGGCAGAACGTGCGATGAGACGGGCGCAGGAACGATTGGCAAGTCGTTCTGCCGACGTAGATACACTTCGCGCAGAATTGGCACTTAAACGTGCGATAACGCGTCTAAAAGTTACCGGTAAAATGGAGTAACTATTCCCAAGCAAAAATAGAGGGGCACAACCAAGTGAACAAATAGTTCATTTGGTTGTGCCCTTTTTTGGTGTGTAGGATAGTAAAACACATATTTGAATTAATTTATAGAAGAGAGTCAATTTTATTAGATTTAGTAATCTGTCATTTAAAGAAAGAGAAGTAAATAACTAAAAAGAAAAAACTTTAG
>JBHAEC010000119.1:0-15897 GCA_041855385.1 Veillonellaceae bacterium | reverse complement strand
CAGGCATCGGCGGCTATACAACGTTTACATCCAAAATATAGTATACATGATTTTAGAGTGGTGCCCAGTAGCGGAAAGACCATTTTAGTTTTTGACATATTGATTCCCTATGAAGAAGAACGAAAGCCTAAAGAGATAGAAGCGTTGGCTAAGAATGAATTAAAAGCATTAGGCGAGGAAATTGACTGTATTATTACCGTGGAGCGGAGTTATACAGGAAACCTGGATATTCACGAAGCCAAATAGGCGAAAGGAAATAAAAAAAGACAACGGAGGACGACCATCCTCCGTTGTCTTTTTTTATTAAGTATGAATTTGGTTTAAATATCTAAATCTTCAGGATAGCCGTATTTTGCGTAATCGGCAGCGGCAGTAAACAGTACATCCGTAGAGGAATTCAGTGCTGTTTCTGCGGAATCCTGGATAACACCGATGATAAAACCTACTCCTACAACTTGCATGGCAATGTCGTTGGGTATTCCGAAAAGACTACATGCAAGAGGGATTAAAAGAAGCGAGCCGCCGGCAACGCCGGAAGCGCCACAGGCACCAATGGTGGATACGATGCAGAGGAGAAGGGCGGTAGGGAAATCCACGGGGATTTTCAAGGTATGTACTGCCGCCAGAGTCATGATTGCAATCGTAATAGCCGCTCCGGCCATATTAATAGTCGCGCCTAAAGGAATGGAAATAGAATAGGTATCAGGATTGATTTTTAAGCGTTTAGCTAAATCCATATTTACCGGAATGTTGGCAGCGGAGCTACGGGTAAAGAAGGCGGTTACTCCCGATTCTCTCAAGCATTTAAGCACCAGAGGGTAAGGATTGCGCTTAATTTTTATAAATACGATGAGCGGATTTACGATAAGGGCGATAAATAACATGCTTCCCACGAGCGCAATCAACAATTTGGCATATCCCACCAGGGCATCTAATCCACTTGTTGCAATGGACTCTGCTACAAGCCCCATGATACCGAATGGAGCAAAACGAATTACCCACTGTACTACAGTCGTAATAGCGTTGGAAATGTCGGTAAAAACATCTTTGGTCGTTGCAGGCGCATGACGCAGAGCGGTTCCGATGAGGATGGCCCAACCGAGGATCCCTATATAGTTTGCCGTCATGAGGGCATGTACCGGATTATCCACTATATTTTTCAACAAGGTAATGAGGACCTCGGCAATTCCTTGAGGAGGGTTTGCATCAGCTGTGTTCGTTACCAGATGTAAAGTGGAAGGATACATGAAACTTACTACTACTGCCACCAGTGCGGCAGAGAAGGTTCCCACTAAATATAAAAGCAAAATAGACTTCATATTAGTGTCTTGTCCGGCTTTATGTTTACTGATAGCGGCAATAACTAAGAAGAAGACTAAAATTGGTGCAATCCCCTTAAGGGCGCCTACGAAGATTACCCCCAGCAGGGTTAGCTTTTGGCCAATAGACGGTAGTGTGAGCGCAATGACAATACCGAGAATAAGGCCGATGACAATCTGTTTTACGAGACTGATTTTGTTTAATGCTTGGATTAAACTACCCATAATTAACACTCCTTATAATAGATTGGGAATACTGTACTCCCTATAAATACAATTGTCATTATATAAAAAACATAGAGAAAAATCAATAGGGATGAAAAAATATTTTGAAGAATAAATTAAGATAAATATTTCTTGTAAATTCATAATTTACAAGGGTTCATTTCATTAATGTAAACCAAGAAAACCCAAAGTGTTGACGTAAAAATATACTTTTTGTATAATGGATAAGGCGTTATAATTTGAGCTAATTAAGATGATCACTCTCACTTGGAGGTTTAAATATGAATACTCGTGACTTAACAAAAATGGCATTATTTGTAGCGTTGTTATGCGTTTCCGCCTATATTTCTTTTCCTCTACCCTTTTCTCCCGTACCCGTCACCGCGTTGACTTTGGTATATTTATTGCTGGCGCTTACATTGACTCCTAAACAAACTTTGATTGTAGGGCTCGTATATACGGCATTGGGAGCTGTGGGATTACCGGTCTTTACAAATGGCACGGGAGGATTGGCAAAGTTAGTAGGACCGACAGCCGGATATATCTGGGGATTTCTTTTGGCCTATCCTCTTGTCAGCATGTTTAAAGGGCAGACAAAAAACTTTTTGCGCTACGCAGCGGTAGCGATTCTTATCAGTATCCCTGTAACCTATGCAACCGGAGTAGCCGGCCTTATGATAGTAACAAAAATGCCTTTTGAAAAAGCACTGGCTGTAGGGGTGTTGCCATTTATCCCGGGAGATATTATTAAAGCGGTAGTTGCCGCGTGGTTGGCATCCAAGATAAAAATATAATCATATATAGTAGAGAGAATTAATTAAACTGCCTCCTTAGAATAGATAAAACTGCGAAGGGGCAGTTTTTTAGTTAGATTAAAGAGAGTATGCTATAATAAAAAACAGAGAAAAAAATAAGGACTTAAATAGGAGACGATGAGATGAATATATGCGTAACCGGTGGGGCCGGTTTTATTGGTTCGCATTTAACAGACCGACTCATAGCATTAGGACATCGCGTAGTAGTTATTGATAATCTGAGTACAGGTCGCCGTGATTTTGTGAATCCAAAGGCCGTTTTTGTAGAGATGGATATTCGTGATACCAAGATAGGAGAGGTTTTTAAGGAGTACCAGATTGAATATGTGTTTCACCAGGCGGCACAAACGATGGTGCCTGTTTCCATGAAGTATCCGGACTTGGACTGCGATATTAATTTATTGGGACTCATAAATGTACTTAAGGCTTGCGTCAGTGAAGGCGTAAAGAAAATAGTAGCCGCATCTTCAGCAGCCGTATACGGAGACAAAGAGGATCTTCCTCTTAACGAAGAGGAGGGCGGAGTTCCTCAATCCTTTTACGGACTTAGCAAACTGACGGGAGAGTCATATTTGCGTTTATTTGAAATGTATTACGGACTATCCTATCTCTCTTTACGATACTCAAATGTTTACGGGCCACGACAAGGTATGGGCGGAGAAGGTGGCGTTATCAGCGTTTTTTGTGATCGGGTTTCTCGGGGATTGCCGGTCACTGTTTTCGGAGACGGTACACAGACACGGGATTTTATTTATGTTGATGATGTGGTAGAGGCAAATATTTTTGGTATTACAAAAGAGAGCGTAACCGGAGTGTTCAATATAAGCAGCAATACGGAAATATCTTTACGGGATTTAATCGCCCAGTGCAGACACGCATCAGGCAATGAGGTTGTCTCTGTTTATGAAAATGCCCGCAAAGGAGATATACTGCACTCTCGTTTGTGCAATGAAAAGGCTAAGAAAATGCTGCTATGGGAAGCAAAGACTCCTTTAGCAGAGGGGTTGAAAAAAACATATTCTTATTTCAAGTGTTTAAAGTAAGAAACTATTATTAACGGTAAAGGCTAAAGCAGAATGAAGAAAAAGTATTATGCCGTAAGAGAAGGACGAAAGCCGGGAGTATATCTCACATGGGCAGAGTGTGAGAAGCAGGTCAAAGGACATGCAGGAGCAGTTTATAAGGCTTTTTCCACAGAAGAGGAAGCCCGTTGTTTTGTGCTGGGAGATACGCCTTTTGATGAGTCCGGATTTAAGAAAAAAATAGCGGCAAAGTCTTGGAAAATGCCCTTGGAAGAAGAGGCGGAAAACGTGAAAAAAACGAAGAGGGGATTGGTTGATCGACAAGGGAAATTGGCAAAGGAGAATCTTTGTGATGTAGTGGCCTATATTGATGGTAGTTTTGACAGTGACCAAGGCATTATCGGTTATGGCGGCATTATCTTTTATAAAGGAGAAGAAATTCTTTTTTCTAAAGGAACGAATGAGGATGAATATATAAGTTTTTGGAATGTTGCAGGAGAATTGTTGGCGGCACGGCATGTTATATCCTTTGCCCTTGAAAAGAATGCTACATCCTGTGCGATTTTTTATGATTATGCAGGCATAGAAATGTGGGCTACGGGACGATGGAAAGCCAATAATCCGCTAACACAATCCTATGTAAGTTTTGTTAAGGATGCCGAAAAGAAAATCAGACTTGAATTTCATAAGGTAGCGGCTCATCAAGGGGACAAATACAATGAACTGGTAGACTCTTTGGCAAAAAAAGGGATTGAGGAAAAGAAATATATCCTTGAGAGTAAGCAAGAGAGGGAATCGGAAAGAAGATAAGAAATGAAAAATACTATAGGCAAAAGGGGAAGCGTATGCGTACATTACAATTAAAATCAGGGTTTATATTTGATTATACCAACTTATATTGTGAAGGTGGTGTAGAAGAGAAGGATATTAAGGAGATTGCAGATAAAGTAAAAGCGGCACAAAAAGCGGCACAAGAAGTGAGAAAAACAGGCATTGTAAAAGGCCATCTTTCAAAGGATGGAGAGCCGGAATTGGTGCTCTTTCCTCAGCTGCCTTATATCGAAGAAGGGCATATTAATTCTCCCCAGGTTATGAGGAACTTAAAAGCATTACAAGCACATGCACAGGAAAGTATTGATGTGGTGGTAAGTTTCGGTATAGGCGGGTCTTATTTGGGGAATAAGGTTATCTTCGATCTTCACTGCGGAGAGTTTTGGAACACTTTAACGGAGGAAGAGCGCAATAATTATCCAAAGGTGCTATTTAGTGGCAATAATGTAGATCCCAGAAGGACGAAGGATGTTATTGACTTTATAAAAAAAGAAGCAAATCGAAAAGGAAGCGATTTCAAGGCTTTATTTTTTGTCATATCAAAATCGGGTTCCACTATAGAACCTATGTCAAACTTCATGGTGGTACAGAAGGCCATGGAGGAGGCGGAGATTGCCTATGAAGTGGTGGCAGTGACCGATCCTCATGAGGGCGAAAAAGAAACATTGCTTCATAGGTTGGCTAAAGAAGAAAATTGGCCCATTTTCTCTGTTCCCGATGGGGTGGGAGGGCGCTTTTCCGTGTTTACGGAAGTTGGGTTGGTATTAGCTGCCGTAGTCGGTTTTGACATAGACTCCTTTCTAGAGGGAGCAAAAGCCATGGATCAGGCTTGTGCAACGGAGGATTTATGGAATAATCCGGCATTGTTAAATGCAACATTAAAGTATATTGCCGCGGAAAAGTATGGTCGCCACATTGAAGTATTCATGCCTTATGGCGATTATTTAAAATCAACGGCGGAATGGTATGTACAACTATTGTCGGAGTCATTGGGAAAAACCGCCATAAAAGAGAATTCAGTGCGCTATTACGGGCGTACTCCGGTAGTGGCGGTCGGCACGACGGACATGCATGCACAGACACAGGAGCATCAAGAAGGAAGAAAAGATAAAGTAGTGCAGTTTTTACAGGTGGCGGAATGGGATGATCTTGTGGTGCCGCCTACATATGATCGGTACCCTGTGTTGGAGGCCTTCAGTCAAATCGGCATGAGTAAGATATTGCGAGCTGCTTTGGAGTCCAATGCAGCGGCTCTGACGGGAGATGGAAGATTGAATGCAACATTTACATTGCCTAAAGTATCGCCTTTTCATATAGGGGAACTTCTTTTCCTTTTGTGTTGGTCTATTTTTTATGAAGGTCAATTGGCGGAAGTCGATGCATTTAATCAGCCCGGAGTAGAGGTATATAAGAAACTATTGGGGCCCAAGCTGGGACAGTTGAAATAAGGTGGGAAATAATGAAGGTATTGGTTACAGGCGGAGCAGGTTATATAGGAAGTCATACGGTAAGGGCTTTACTGGCGGCAGGGCATGAAGTGTGTGTGCTGGATAATTTATCCAGAGGGCACAGAGGCGCTGTCCCGAAGGGAATTCCTTTTTATGAAAATGATATTATGGATGCCGAAGTAGTAGATATAATCAGGCGTGAAAAAATCGAGAGCATTATGCATTTTGCGGCGCATTCTCAGGTAGGTGAGTCCATGGAAAATCCGGCCATTTATTATGAAAATAACGTGGTGGGCTCTTATCGCTTATTTGAGTATGCTCGTCAGGCGGGCGTTAAACATTTCGTGTTTTCTTCGACAGCGGCCGTTTACGGAGAACCTGAGGATATTCCTATAAAGGAAGAGGCTCAGCTTAAGCCTACCAATGTATATGGCCGGACAAAATTAATGATTGAACAAATGTTAGAAGACTATAGCCAAATATATGGTATCACCTATGTGGCACTTCGTTATTTCAATGCGGCGGGAGCCGATGAGTCAGGCGATATAGGCGAGGACCATGAGCCGGAGACCCATTTGATCCCGGTAGTATTACAGACGGCACTTGGTCAGAGAGAGTCGGTAACGATGTTTGGCACGGATTATCCTACTCCCGACGGAACCTGTGTGCGCGATTATATCCACGTTACGGATTTGGCGGAAGCTCATGTACTTGCTATGGAGTATTTGTGGAATGGAGGAGCATCTAGAGTGTATAATCTCGGTTCGGAGAATGGATTTAGTGTAAAAGAGATTATCAATGCCGCTAAGAGTGTAACAGAAGTAAACTTTACCGTTAAGGAAGGGGCACGAAGAAGCGGCGACCCGGCGAAGCTCGTGGCGAGCTCGGCGCGAATTAGAGAAGAGTTACATTGGAATCCATCGAGAAGCGAAGTGAAGCGCGTGATTTCCGATGCATGGCGTTGGCACCTGAAATATCCCCAAGGTTATGAGAAATAGGCTTTTCATGTAAGATATAAGGATCATAAGCGAGGACAAAAGAATAGTTTTTATGAGGAGGAGCAGATGAAAAGACTTACATTGCAACACATATCCTTGCGAAAGGAGGTGTTTGCAGTAAGTGCAGTCTTTTTGTTTTGTCTCCTTCTTTTTTATGGATATAATTACTACACAACTGACGAAGAAGAAAGGAAATCATGTTTTGCAGTAGAGGACGTTTCCACCACTCAAGGCAGAGGAAAAAAGGGATATAAGAGGGGCGAAGAAACCATCGTAAGAGAAGAATACTCCGGTAAGGAGAAAAGGATAAAGGAAATCGCTCATTTCAGAAAAGCCTATATGCCGAAGGAAATACAGAATCCATTTGATGAAAAGCGGATTAAACATAGGGAGGATAAAAGGGAAAAGGATGAAGAAAAGAAAAAAGAAAAAAAGGACAAAACTGTTCATGTAAAACATAAAAGGGGAGAAAAATCGATAACAGAAGGGAAGAGCTCGTCTTATTCTACAATAAAAACACCTGTTTTGCGCGGTATTTTACGGGGAGAGGAAACCATAGCTATTTTGTCCGTCGCATCGGAAGAATATCTTTGCCGGGTAGGACAAAGAGTTGGCGAATATGAGGTTACGGAAATAAAAGGGAGCCATATAACACTTTCAGGGCCTAAAGGCATAGAACATCTTTCTTTGTAGGAGGAGGAAGAGGGCAAGAGAAGGAGGTAGGATGTGAAAAAACGGTTTTGGATAAATATTGCGATCATATGGATGATGATCTATACTTCCTGTACCGCCAAAACAATGGATATTTCGGTTCATCAGGCGGAAGTGGGAAGTGTAGTTAAAGGGATTGTGGAAAGCGAAAATCTCGAGATGATAGGCGGTGATGCTTTAAAGGGGAAAGTAACGATAAAGTTACAAGATATAGAGCCTTTGGAAGCCATTCGAAAGTTGGGAGAAACTGCTCATTTTTCCTTTGTAAAAGAGGGAAACACATTATTTTTTACAGCTGATGACAAAGGTAAAGAAGGATATGACAGCCATATTTTTGCACCTACCCATGTAAAAGGAGAGATTTTAGCATCCATGCTGGAAGCAATCATTCCTTCTCAGAGAATAAAAGTAAGGAAAGATACGGAACAGGTTCTTGTATATGGCACAAAAAAGGAGATTTTGGAAGCAAAAAAAATACTTCAAACATTGGATATTGCTCCCCGCCAAGTGATGGTGTCGGCACAAGTGATTGCCGCACAACAATCGGCTGTCAGGGAGCTGGGGATAACTTGGGATTGGCTTTCTCTTACAGGGCACGGAAAGGATGATACGCATGGTTATGCTTCTATTCAATTTGGTCGTGCCTACAATCAAGAACCCCATAGGTTTTTCTATCAGGCCAAACTTCATGCTTTAGAGGCATCGGGAAAAGCGGTAATTATAGCGAAACCCAATATGATGGCCGTTAATGGGGAGGAGGCGCATATTTTAATTGGGGATAGGGTTCCCATTGTAACGGAAAATAAAAGTAATGGGGAAACGACATCCACCGTTACTTATACGGAGTCGGGAATACGTCTGGCCTATACGCCTCATATTGAGAGGGATGGATATATTGATGCGGTCGTATCGGCGGAAGTGAGCACTCCTACGTTGGTGTCGGAGTTAAAAGCGTATCGGATTACCACGAGAGAGGCAAAAACAAGGGTGAGGTTAAAAGCGGGAGAAATTCTTGTCATAGGGGGCTTGATGGATCAGCGATACGGAATGACAAAGCAAAAAGTACCTCTTTTGGGTGATCTGCCTTTACTGGGACCATTTTTTAGGAGTTCTCGTAAAGAGAAGGAACAGGTAGAGCTCATTATCATATTACAGGCTCATCTTTGTGACAGAGAATCTGTGTTATAATGAATACGGCGGAGTCGAGGTATATACTCGCAACATGAGAGCGCAAATTAAAATACCGGGTGATTATATGGATCGGATTAAAGTTGTAAAATTGGGCAAATCCTTTGGTATTCGAGAGATTTTTAAGGATGTAAGCTTTGAGATAAAAAAACGTGACCGCATAGGGCTTGTAGGCCCTAACGGCGGAGGGAAATCCACATTGCTCAAGTGTTTACTTGGCATGGAAGAGGCGGATGAGGGCAGTGTCATTCTTTCGGAAGGAGCTACAATCGGGTATTTACGACAAGAAACAAATCTAGGAGATTTGACACTTCGCGAAGAGATTCATAAGGCATGGTCTGATGTAAAGCGTTTAGAGGAAAAGCTTGAGGACTTATCCCTTCGAATGGAACAAAACAGCTGTGATGAGGGGGAGCTAAAAGAACTTGCTGCCCTGCAGGAGCGGATGGAATGGCTGGGTGGCTATGACTATGAATCCCAAAGCCGGCGAATAATATATGGTTTGGGATTCACTGATAATGATATGGATAAAAGAGCTTCCGACTTTTCCGGAGGACAAAAAACGAGAATAAACTTGGCCAAAGCCTTGGTAAGACAACCGGACTTTCTGTTTTTGGACGAGCCTACCAATCACTTGGATATGGAAATGTTGGAATGGCTCGAAAACTACCTCGCCGCGTATCCGGGTGGCATCCTTGTAGTAAGCCATGATCGCTATTTTCTGGATCGTATCGCTACGGGTATCATAGAGCTTGAAAAAGGTCGGGTAAACATATATCGAGGCTCTTATTCTCGTTATATGGAGCAAAAAAAAGCACAGCATAAGGCGTATGAAAAGGCCTTTAAAAAGCAACAGGAGTATATTAAGGCAACAGAAGCATATATCGATAAGTATAGAGCGGGTATTAAGTCTAAAATGGCGAGGGGGCGCCAATTACAGTTAAATCGCCTGGAGCGATTGGAAGCTCCGATGAATCCGGAAAGGTGGGATTTTACCTTTCCGCGCCCAAAAGACTGTGCAGATAAGGTCCTTCAGGTACGGGATTTAGAGATGGCTTATGGCGAAAACTCCCTGTTTTCTCAGCTCTCGTTTATGATAAGAAAAGGTGAATCAGTGGCGCTTATCGGTCCAAATGGGGCAGGGAAGTCTACACTTGTAAAGATAATAAGAGGAGAAATTTCTCCCCTAGACGGTGATATAAGGATTGGAAATCGTGTTCAGATGGGATATTTTTCCCAGGAACACGAAGAACTTCACCCTCAGTGGTCTGCATTGGAAGAAATTATTAACAATTACAATATAAAAGAGGAAGAAGCCAGAAATGTGCTGGGAAGGTTCTTGTTCAGGGAAGATGCGGTTTTTAGATTGGTTCGGGAAATGTCCGGCGGAGAAAAGGCCAGACTGGCACTGCTAAAGCTTTTTTTAGAGGGGAATAACTTTCTGATTTTAGATGAGCCGACGAATCATTTGGATATTCCGACGCGAGAGATTGTAGAAGAGGCCCTTCTTGCCTTTAAGGGGACATATCTGGTCATCTCTCATGATCGGTACTTTTTGGATAAAATCGCTGAGAGGACATTTAGGTTGGACGACGGACTTCTCACGGAATATATGGGCAATTATTCGTATTATAGGGAGAAGGAAAAAGAGAAGGCGGATCTAAGGGAATTAGCAAAGCAGAAAGAGGGATTGTTTCTTGCGGGAAGTAGGCGCACTCCGAGTCAAGAGAAGTATGTCCTTCCCATGGCAGAAGCAATTCATAAGGAAGAAAAAAGGGGAAGAAAGGAGCCTTTAAAAGACGAAGGTAGCGGAAAGGAAGAATTTTTAAAGGGAAAGATTAAAAAGATTAACGCCTTTATGCAAGAAAAACAATTGGCACTGATAGAGCAGGATATTGCCAGGTTGGAAGCTACGGTTAAAATGTACGGGATAGAGCTTTCTATGGCGCAAGAAAAAGCGGACTACAGAACTTATGAAGAGAAAGCACAACTTTTGGCAGAGACGGAAAAAGAGCTGGAGAACGCCTATAGCGTGTGGGAATCTTTGATGGAAGAATAGATTCTAAAATTTTTAAAAATGCCTATTGACAAATGCATTGTTATTTTGGATAATATGAACATCATTTAAAAATCGAAAAGAAACGATGACCGAGACGAAAAGTAAAGTTCCTTCTACAGAGAGACGGCGGTTGGTGCGAGCCGGAGAATACTATACTGCAAGACTCACTCGAGAGTTCCGACAGTGAATAAAGTAGCTGAAGGCGTGTTGCCAGCGTTAACAGGTAGTTATGAGAGCACAAAGTAGGGTGGTACCGCGTATAATACGCCCCTATGGCGAGATTTAACTTGCCATAGGGGCGTTTTTAGTACCACGAATGTGCCGACATAACTGTGGAGTATAAAAGTAGGGTGGTACCGCGTATCGACGCCCCTATGATGAGCATCAAGCTTGTCATAGGGGCGTTTTGTGTCAATTGGTAGGGGACGCATCGTGTTGAAAGGTTAAATGATATGATTACATGAGGAGAGTAAAGAGGAGGTTTAAAAATGACAAAAAAATCAATGATGAAGAAATTGGTAGTAATGTCCTTGGCTACGGTGATGGCCGTAGGTATTGCCGGCTGTGGTGGGGAAAAGAAAAGCGATGCCGGTGCAACGAGTGGAGACAAAACCGCTAAATTTGCCTTGATTTCGGCTACGACGGGCGGAGCTGCTGCGTATGGGGAAGCGATCAAAAACGGTGTAGACTTGGCAGTAGAAGAAATCAATAAAAAGGCAAATGAAAACCAAGGGTTTAAAGTTAATCTTGTTTTTGAAGATACAAAGGGCGAAAAAAATGAAGCCATTAATGCCATGAAGAAAGTCATCCACAAAGACAATGTGCTTGCCGTAGCGGGACCAATGTTGTCAGGAGAAATGTTTGCGGCGGGACCGATTGCCAATCAGTCGAAAACGGTAGCCCTTGGAACATCCACAACAGCAGAGGGAATTACTGAAATTGGTGATTACATTTTCCGAAATGCTGTTCCGGAATCATTGGCGGTAGATGCGGCAATCCGTAAAGCTCATGAAACGCTGGGCTTTAAAATAGCAGCTATTATGTACTCCAACAATAACGACCAAATGGTATCCGTAAACAAAACGGCAGAAAAGGTCTTAAAAGAATTGGGCGTAGAAATTGTTGATGTGGAAACCTACGCAGATAAGGATACGGATTTCTCTGCACAACTTACAAAGATTCAAGCAGCAAAACCGGATATTATCGTTATGGCTTCCCTATACCAGGAAGGTGCGCTTATCATGAAAAAAATGCGTGAAATGGGCATGACGCAAAAGGTGGTAGGGTCTAACGGGTTTAACAGTCCCGCGTTTATTAAATCAGCAGGAGCGGCGGGTGATGGCGTTATCGTTGGTACTCCTTGGTTCCCTAACAAAGATGATCAAAAGGTTAAAGACTTCCGTAAAGCTTATGTAGCCAAGTATGGAAAAGAGCCGGATCAATTTGCCGCACAGGCCTATGACGGCATGTACTTGCTGTATGAAGCACTAAAAGCTTCCGGTTCTACAACGGATCGTGAAAAATTCCGTAATGCTCTTAAGAATATTAAAGATTTTGTAGGTGTAACGGGTAAATTTGCTTTTGATGAAAAACGCAATCCAAAAATGGATGTGCAGGTATTGGAAGTGCAAGGCGGTCAATACGAAGCGCTTCGAAAATAAGTTGGCGTATAGCATCTATATCAGACAGGGGTAGATAAAACTATCCCTGTCATCTTGCCGAAGTACTAAAGTCCTTTTGTAGACAAAATGTATGGCGAATGTAAAAAGATATATTAGCTATAGGTGGCAGTGACTACGAAAGGCAGACAAAGGTAAAAAGAGAAGGGAGAAGTATAATGCTTTTACAACAGCTTATCAATGGTTTAACCCTAGGTAGTGCTTATGCGGTTATAGCTATCGGGTATACCTTGATTTTCGGCGTGCTGAATATCATTAACATGGCTCACGGTGAGATTTTCATGTTTGGTGCATTTGTCGGACTTATGTTGGTAACCGTATTTAAGGTGAATATTTTTGTGGCTATTGTCGGTGCTATGTTGGCCGGAGCGGTATTGGGGTATGTTTTGGAGTTTTTAGCTCTCCGCCCTCTTCGAAAGAAAAAAGTAACTCACTTAGCCCCACTCATCAGTACTATTGGGGTTTCTATTTTTTTAGAGAGTGTGGCTTTACTTATTTGGGGTCCCCAAACAAGGTCGTTTCCCAATGAGTTTACGGGAAGTTTGATCGATTTACAATTATTTAAAATCTCCGTCATTCAAATCATAAGCTTGGGAACGGCGATTGTTCTCATGTTGCTCCTTAATATTCTCATTCGTCGTACAAAGGTTGGAAAAGCAATTCGCGCTACGGCAGAGAGTATCGAAACGGCCGGATTGCTTGGGATTAATACTACAAGAATTATTTCTTATACGGTTATGCTTGCATCTGCATTGGGGGCGGCGGCCGGAGTTCTCGTAGGCCTCAGCTTTGATGCCATCGAGCCGATGATGGGAATTACCATGAGTTTTAAGGGACTGGCGGTGCTTATCCTTGGCGGATTGGGCAATATTACCGGTGCCATGGCGGGCGGATTTATTTTGGGAGTAGCAGAGGTGTTATCTGTGGCTTATGGAGCATCCTCTTATCGAGATGCCGTTGCCTTTGGGATGATTATTATACTTCTCTTTTGGAGACCACAAGGATTATTCGGTTCTAAAGACAAGGGGGGGAGACCATAATGGATATTTTCAATCCTTACTATTTGCAAATCGTTATGTTCTTCCTTATTAATGCTATTTTAGGGATTTCAATTTACATTACTCTTTCCAGTGGACAGATGACATTGGGGAACGCCGGCTTTATGAGCGTGGGGGCATATGTTTCGGCATTGCTTACCTTGAAGATGGGGCTACCTATTATAGTTGGTATTTTAACGGGTGGCATATGTGCCGCATTGGTGGCAGTCCTAATTGGACTTCCTACAACAAGATTGCAAGGATTATATTTGGCGATCTCAACACTTGGCTTTGGCGAAGTGGTTCGCGTAATATTTTTAAATTTGGAGATTACAAACGGAGCCTTAGGCTTATCCGGGATCCCCTCTATGGAACAGGGGATCAGCGCGTTTCTTTATCAGACCGGTCTTGATGAGATTGGCGGTTTAGGTGCGGAAACGTTGGGGAACCTGGCGGTAATCGGAATTTTATTATTCGTTCTTATTATTGTTACACTGTTTTGTGTACGCATTAACAATAGCCGTGTAGGGCGTGCTTTTGCCGCCATAAAGGCAGATCAGCACGCAGCCGAACTCATGGGAATAAATACGGTATATTATAAAATGTTGGCTTTTGTCATAGGTGCATTCGTGGCAGGTATTGGAGGCGCATTATATGCCCATGTAACCTTCTTTATTAACCCTACAGACTTTAACTATCATAAAGTGGTAGATATGTTACTCTTTACCGTTTTTGGTGGGTCAAATGTAGTGTGGGGACCGATTTTAGGTTCATTTATTCTTACTTTATTGCCGGAAGTATTACGCTTTATGGCGGACTACCGGGATATGCTATACGGTGCATTGTTGGTAACTCTTATGGTAGTTCGTCCGGACGGTATTTTGACGGAAGAATTTTGTGCTAAAATCGGTGAAAAATTCAGTAAGCCTAAAAAGACGACAACAAATTTAGATGAAGCGGAATAGGAGGAAGCCATGTTATTACAACTAGAGAATGTAAGTAAAAACTTTGGCGGCGTTTCCGCTTTAACCGGTATTTCCTTTGAAGTTAAACAGGGCGAAGTATTTGGGATTATCGGACCTAACGGAGCGGGAAAAACCACATTGTTTAACTTGATTACAGGCGTGTTTCCCGTTTCTGACGGAACCATCGTATATGATCGGCAGCCTGTCTTAGGTGAAAAACCTCACAAAATTGTACAAATGGGAATAGCCCGAACATTTCAAAACATTCGCCTCTTTGGAGCAATGAATGTGGTTAATACGGTTTTGACCGGCATGCATTGCCGTACAGGTGCAGGCGTGATTCCCAGCTTTCTGCGAACAAAGCGCCAACGCATTGAAGAAGAAAGATGTACGGGAATTGCTCATGATATTTTGCAATTTATTGGCTTGGAAGAAGATGCGTATAGTATTGCAACATCTTTGCCCTATGGAAAGCAGAGGAGACTTGAAATTGGACGAGCTTTGGCTACACATCCGCAACTTATTCTTTTGGATGAGCCGGCAGCAGGTATGAATGATAGTGAAACGGAAGAATTGCGTAAGTTGATCGGACGAATTCGAGATAGAGGGATAACGGTTGTCGTTATTGAACACGACATGTCTCTCATGATGAATATATGCGAGCGCATGGCGGTGCTGAATTTCGGTAAGAAGATCGCCGAAGGCACCCCGGCAGAAATTCAGAATAATCCGGATGTTATTGAAGCCTATCTTGGGAAGGAGGAAGACTGATGCTGAAACTGAGCGGTCTTGTATCCGGTTATGGAAGTATTACAGCGGTAAAATCCATTGATATGGAGGTGCCGAAGGGGTCTATTGTGACACTTATCGGGGCTAACGGCGCAGGTAAATCTACCACAATGAAAACCATTATGGGCTTGTTGAAGCCGACAGAAGGAGATATCTTATTTGAAGGTAAATCCATACGCGGGAAATCAGTGCATCAAATTGTGCAAATGGGGATTTCTCTTGTTCCGGAGGGTAGGCAAATTCTACAGGATATGTCCGTGTATGAAAATTTACAAATGGGGGCCTATATTCGCAGTGATAATGAAGTAATCAGCGATATTAAAAAGGTATTTGCCCGTTTTCCTATTTTGGATGAGCGCAGTTACCAATTGGGGGGTACGCTTTCCGGTGGTCAACAGCAGATGCTGGCCATTGGCCGTGCCTTGATGGCACGACCTAAGCTATTGCTGTTGGACGAGCCGTCCATGGGACTGGCACCCTTGGTGGTACAGGACATTTTTAAAACCGTTAAGGAAATTAACGAAGAGGGAACTACGGTGGTATTGGTAGAGCAAAATGTGCGTCAGGCTCTAAAAATTGCCGATTATGCGTATGTTTTGGAGACGGGAAAAATCGTTCTTCACGGTAAGGCGTCCGAGATTGCCAATGATCCTCGCGTTATGGAGGCCTATTTGGGAGGCAGCCAATAAGAGAAAGAGTTGTATTTACGAAAGGCTCTGTCACAACAAATGGTTGATTTTTGACGAGAAATATCGTATAATAATAGTAAGAAACAGTACCACCGAAGGAGGTAATTGGATATGCCTACTAT
>JBHAEC010000118.1:0-15078 GCA_041855385.1 Veillonellaceae bacterium | reverse complement strand
GTAGGTAAATGTTGGGTTTTTAGCCGCTGCAGCACTACTCACTGCAATCTTTGCCTGTTCATAGTTATGCTGAGCTATCTTTACATCTCTATTGTTGCTTACCGCTAAGGCCAATACCTGCGAAAGATTTAACTCCAACTCCTTTTTATCTTGATTTTCTTCCGTTATCTTTTCCGCCACCGCTTCGTGTGCTATTTTTACCGCATTCGCTTGCGCTTTTTCCAGTTTGCTGTCCTTATTGTCTGTTGCATATGCGGAAAAACTTGTACATAATGTCATCGTTACAAGTAAAGCCAGTGTTTTTCTATTCATTTAATTCTCCTCCTATTTTTTCTGCTTTTTAAAATTTGTGATTAATACCGAAATAGTTCCCTCCATATTCGGCGCTGTAAGGGCGTATGAACTGCCCTACCACATATGTATCCTTAAGAAGTTTTAATTCCGTTCGGATTCGGTATCGTGCATCATTGGGATTCATCGCCGCTACGGAAATAGTAAAAGGTTGTTGCAATCCATAATCGATTCCCACGCCCACATCTCCGTCAAATATACCTCCTCGAAATGTAAAATCTCCTTTTTGTTTTCCTATATTTGCATTCAGCTTACTTCCATCTCCTATATGGGAAAGGCCCAGCTCTCCCATAGCGTTTTTCGTAAAAAAACGAATATTTGCATTAGCGCTGTAATCATTGGACGTAGTGTTATAAAGCATTTCCAACCTGGGGTCAACAGTCATGGCCGAACTGTTACCGCCTCCGGTTAATGTGCTCAACACAGATGTTAAATGTGCCGTATTATGAAGCGTCTCTTTTATATCCTCAGCACTCTGCGGATCCGTTACAACCCCTTCCATAGCAGCGGCCATGCGATTCATCCGGCTGGTAACTTCTTTCATGTTTTCCGCTATTTGCCTCATATTTTCCGAAGTCTTACCATCTCCATCCACTCGCGTCATAGATTCATTAAGCTGGTGGGTTAAATGGTTCATATTTCTGCTGATGAGGACCATATTACTTGCCAACTCATTTATTTTCCCCGTATTTTCCGCCATTAAACTATTCATTTGAATCGTCATGGCCTCTACGTTCTTAGCAATTGAGTCGGTACTTCGAAGAGCTCCGCGCAAAGACTCTTGCGTCTTCTCATCTCCGATTACATTGTTGATGGATTTCATCATCCTCGTAGCCTCTTCCATCATTTCCTCGGCGGAATGTACTGCTTTATCCATACCTCCGCCACCATCACCCTTGACCTTCGCCCCCTCTGTCAAATATGTATTCGCCTTACCGGGAGATATTTGTATAAACTTTTCTCCTAACAAGCCGTCTCCTTCAATGGAAAAATTCGAGTCCTCCGGAATCTTTGTATTCTTATCTAAATCCATAACTACCGTCACACCTCCGGGAGATGCTATTATATCCTTCACTTTTCCCACATCTACTCCGGAGTATCTGACCGGATATCCACTTTTTAATCCCGTAACGGATTGGAACTCTCCCGTAATCTTCATTCCCTCTGCCTTAAACAGCGTAATATCTCCCAAGAAAAGTATGGCGTAGGCAAAAAGGGCAATGCCAATCAGTGTAAAGGCTCCTACTTTTGCTTCTGTTGTCCACTTCATTGTCTTTCCCCTCCGCTAACCGCTTCTTTTCCCGGTCGCTTCCAACCATGTATAAACTGTTGTACTCTCCCATTGGTGGAATTTTTGAACTTTTCTTTTTCAGAAACCTCAACAAAAGCGCCTTCATCCAAAAGAGCAATTCTATCGGCTATGCGAAATGCTGAATTCATATCATGAGTTACCACCAGCGAAGTACAATCAAAATGCTTCTTCATACTTAAAATCAGTCGATTAATAACCTCTGAAGTAATAGGATCGAGTCCTGACGTAGGCTCATCGTAAAGAATAATCTTAGGGTCAAGAGCAATGGCTCTAGCCAAGCTGACTCGTTTTTTCATGCCTCCCGACAATTCACGAGGCATGTAGTTTTCTCTCCCCGAAAGGCCCACCATGCGAAGCTTGCGCTTTGCAATATGGTCAATTTCCGCTTCTCCCAAATTTGTATGCTGGCGAAGCCCAAAAGCCACATTCTCCTTAACTGTCATGGAGTCAAACAAAGCAGAGTATTGAAACACCATTCCCATCTTTCTTCTCACTTTATTAATTTCATCCTCTGACAAAGCCGTTATATCCACTCCGTCAATGAGAATTCTCCCTGATGTAGGCTTTCCAAGCCCTATAATAAGTCGAAGAAGCGTACTCTTTCCTGATCCGCTACCGCCAAGTATAACCAGAGTTTCTCCATCATATACGGTCAAGTTTAATTTGTTTAAGACAACTTTATCCTCATAGGCAACCGTTATGTCTTGTACTTCAATCATAAAAACCTCTTAAAAGAGTAATGCGGACAAAAAATAATTAAGAACAAAAATGATAATAATACTTGTCACAACGGAGCTTGTGGTAGCCATGCCGACTCCTTCCGCCCCCAATTGTGTATTCATGCCTTTATAACATCCCACAAGTGCAATGACTCCGCCAAAAACGCTGGCCTTAATCAGTCCATATACCAAGTCGGATTCTTCCGTAAAAAGATTAATGGAGTTAACAAAAGTGTGTCCTGGGATTCCTTCCATAAGAGCTACTACATAACCTCCCGCAACCCCAATAAGCACTCCGTAAAAGGCCAACATGGGAACCATAATCATACATGCTGCCAAGCGGGGAACAATCAAATATGCAATGGGATCGGTAGCCATTACACGAAGTGCATCAATTTGCTCTGTAACCCTCATGGTACCCAGTTCTGCCGTAATAGCTGCTCCTACGCGCCCCGCCAAGACCACACCTACCAAAATAGGACCTAACTCTCGACTCATGGCAACTGAAATAATACCGCCTATGGTCCCCTGGGCGCCGTATTTTACCAAAGTATCTGCCATTTGCAAAGTCATAACGGCCCCGGCAAACAAAAGCGTAAGGCTGACGATAGGCAGCGAATCCACTCCCAAATGAGCCATTTGAAATAAAGTGCGATGCCAATTTATGAACTTTATTTGCTTCAGTGTGAGCCATAACAAAATCATGGCATCCCCTACTTGTGAGCACACTTTCACGACAAATTGACCTATCCGTTCTACAAAAGACAAAGGGTTTTCCTCCTTTTTCATACTCTTTTAATTTTATCACAAAACCCTAAGTGTTGTCATCAGTACCACAAGGAAATAGGCGTGTTTTTAAGGATTTCTCCGGAAAAACAAAGGGCACTTGCCGGAAAATCCCCCGACAAATGCCCCCAAGCATTACTTTGCCTTTTCTTCTTTCGATTCTTTTACGGCTTTATCCGTCACAATTTCCGAAATAACCGCCTTCTTTTCTTGAGTACGCTCTTTAGCAAGTCTTAACAATGCTTTTTCTTTCTTTTCAGGTGCCACCACCTCAATGGAGATCTGACCGTCTCCACTGATTACATACTCTGTTACCAGCTTGCTGACAGCTTCTTCATCATCCCCCTTGTCAGGAGTAGATTTTTCCGGCTTATGTATATCCCCCGGCCACGGTTTCTTTTCTACCTCTTGCAATTTTGCCTTTTTACTATCGCTTTCGCCATCTTCATCCACCATACTGACGCCTTCTTCCAAAATTTCTACCACAAGTTCGTTGTTGGTGTCTGTCTTCCTCAGCGTTTTGTAAAACTCATCAAAGTCTTTATACACCTTTATACGCCGAATAATTTCATCCGTTAAGTTGTATTTTTGTTTTTCAATAAGGTATGGCAAAGGAACCACTCCCCCACCACGAATTTCCAGGGTCATTTTACCTAAAGGTTGATCCTTCGGAACGGTAAAAGTTAAATCCTTCTCAACCTCTTTACCTCTAAAGGGACGAAGCTTCACTTTCACATAGATATCATCACCGGGAGAAACTATTGCAGGGCTCGCACTAGCATCTACTATAGCTGCCGTTTCCCGCTCCTTCGTCACTTCCACGTCTACCTTTATGTCAGTCACCTCATAGGGTACATACGTATTATTCATAAGGATATCAATGATATTGTACAGCTCGTCCACACTCTTTTCGGCAATATCAGAAGACGAATAAAACATATTTGTTCTCTTCAGAGGTTCATATTTATTTCCATTTTCTAAATGCAAAGTTATTTTTGCAGTTCCTTCTCCCGATCGATCAAGCGTTTTATTCAGGAAAGAGTAAATAGACGTCGCCGCTAAAGCAGGAGTCAATTCTTCATCCTCTACGACATTTACAGCCACGTTGCGACGGCTTCCCGTATCTTTATCCAAAAAAGTCATGCGCACAGGGACAGATAAAACAGGTTTTCCCGTAATTCCGGCTATTCCGGCTCCCCTATCCTCTGTAATTCCTCCCACCAGAGCACCCATTGACCCCAATTTGAACGAAGACTGATAGCTCTTCACAACAGTAAAAATATGAGCGTTATGCATGAAGTAGTCCATGGCGCCTCTCTTTAAAAAGGAGTGTCCAAAGGCCACAACATGATCGCCATCCACATGCGTTACTGTTCCGATAGCACCAAGCTTTAAATCCCCATTGACCAATAATGCAGCCACCGATCCACCCGGTTCCAATGTTTTTTGCACATCATCACCGGTACCCGAAGCCGTATTATAGGTAACAAAATTATAAGACTTAAGTTTAGTCTTCATAAAATCCAAAGAGGCTTCATCAAAGCCATATGCCATCAATGGCGTAGCAATAGGGATAATTTCTCCGTCCCCCTTCCAGGGTTTAGGAAGATCTTTCTCATAAGGAATATTCCAGAGCTTAACCATATCTTCAATAGGTGTAATCATCCCCACCTTTGCATCGGCAAATCCCCATCCGTAGGCAACGGCTCCCACCAGTTTCCCATCAATATACACGGGGCTGCCGCTCATCCCGTGAGCAATACCGCCATAGGTGTCCATAACAGGGCCGGAAAAGCGCGCCAAAATCAGATCGCCTGACGGCCCTCTATCCTTCATTACGCCTAAAATTTCTACGTTAAAAGTGGAAATTTCATCTCCCACCACTACTGTTTTTGCAATCCCTTCCATTCCCGTTTTCACCTCGGAAACAGGCATAAATTCTACCGCTTCTGCCGATGTAATAATGGAACAGTAAAGGAAAAGCGCCAGCAAACCCTTCGCCTGCTGGCGCAACACGTTATAAAACATGCCTTTTCCTCCTTTTATTTCGCCTCAACAACAGCTACTTCCTGTCCTTGAGATACAGTCGTACCGGCTGTTACTGCCAGCGACACAACAACGCCGTTAACGGTGGCACGAGCAGCGGGAACAGGCCCCACTAAGCTCTGAACTGTCACCAAAACATCCCCCTCTTTTACTGTCTGCCCCACCACAGCCGTCGATTCCACTACGCCGGATACAGATGTTACATGTGCCACCGATGCGGCGCTCACCGAAACTAATCCGGATAAAGCCATAACAACTGTCATAATGAGGGCTTTTATCTTTCTTTTCATCTTTTTCCTCTTCTTTCTGCAGAAACAAAAACAACTCTCTCTGCACCTTGATTATACTAAAAAGAATAAACTTAGTCCACGGCTAGTTTCTTCAGCTAAATGCCACTGCCGAAACAAATTGACTTTCCTTACGGTCTCCCAACTGATTTACTCTTGATCCGTTTACATAAAGTTCAGCATTGCCATGACTCAAGAGTTCAATAGCATCCACTACACCTATAGAAAGGAGAAGCTCTGATGCTTCCGCCTTATTCATCCCGATAGATCCGGCTGTCCATCCTTCCACCACAGCTACTACCGCATCACCTTGGCTTGTAATACCTAAAAAGCTTTTTGTGCTCCTATCTTCATCATTTTTGCCCGGAATCAATATCTCCCCATTTTTAATAACAAGTCTCCCCATCATTTGTGGACTGTTGGGAACATACTCTTTTTCATCTTGCGCCATGCGTAGAACAATGCGATCACCCACTTTTACGGAGGATAAAAGCTTTGCTTTATTGCCATGTCCTGATAAAACAATTTCATCCTTACCAATAGTTATATTGCCTTTTCCTAAACGCACAACTTTTTCGCCTCGCAGTACCACTTCTTTACCATATCCGTTGGTCCCCGTCGCATTGCCTTGTCCACTGTTATATAAAACGAGCTCATCGGCGCCGCGCGGTCCGTTTATCTTATCAACGGAAACCGTAATTTTACCGATCGTAGCTGTAATACGCGGAGCTTTCTCCTTCAGAGAAAAAGACTGCCCCTGGGAAAACATCCCCATCCGTTCAGTACCGGGTACATTATTCCCCAAAAAAACAGGCTCCTTTTCTTCGTAGCCGCTTAAGACAAGAGGATAAGCTGTAGCAGCTGCTATTTGTTTCATAGGAACTGCGCTATTTTTTCTCAACACCGCCATCTTACCCTGAGGTTTAATTTGCCCCACATAAATTTTAAGGCGTCCCATGGGGCTGCTTTTTTCCCACCTCGTAAAGTTTACCTCTTCCGTAAGCGGGGTTGTTGTCTTTTGCTCATAGTTGGTAAACAGGTCTACGACCATTCTCTCCGGATTCGATAAGAGAAAGAGGCTATGCATAACCGACTGCTTGGCTTGCATTTCTATAACCAATCCTCCATCGGACTCACTGTTGATACTCATTCCTTTTAGAACCCCTGCTTTTCCGCTATATTGGATGGGATTCTTGTTCATATTTTTAGTTTCCGGTAAAAGCAGCTTTAAAACGGCATTTTTTGTATTATAATCTACATCCCAATAGGAAGGTCTCTCCTTTAAATCCAGTACTATACGAGTATGTCCTACATCATTAAATGCACGAATCCCCGTTAGTTCTGTTGCCGCCTCTACCAAAAAACCTCCCTCCGCCACTAAGAACACCAGTAGCATTATCGCTTTATTTATACAAGAACGCATACGTTTCCTCACATTTCCAGCAAATAAAAGAGCATATTTTGTCTGTATCCGATTACAAACAGCAACAACCACTTACAATGGATTCAACAAAATATGCCCCACATACGCCTTCACTCACATAAAGCTAAAGTCCCCTACTCCAGCTCTACCAATGTATCTTGAAATTTTTCCATTTCTTTTAATGCACGTCCGGCTCCCATAACTACAGAGTACATAGGTGTATCCGACAAGTAAACCGGAACCCCTATTGATCTGGTCAAAAGCCGATCAAATCCTTCCAGCAAGGCTCCACCTCCTGTAATTAAGATACCGTGATCCACAATCTCCGCCACCAATTCCGGTGGCGTTTTTTCCAGCACCGCCTTTACCCTCTCAACAATGAGCTGGATGGGGTCTTCCAGTGCCTTTTGTACTTCTTTGGATGTAACGGTGACCGCTTTGGGTAAGCCTGTTACCAAGTCTCTTCCGCGCACCTGTGCTTCCTTCGGCACGGCCTTTCTATCTGCAGTTCCGATAGCGATCTTCAGTTCTTCAGCCGAACGATTTCCGATGATTACTTTCTTCCTTTTTTTCATATAGAAAATCAAGGCTTCATCAAAATCGTCGCTTCCAATGCGCAAAGACTCACTCACCACTACCCCCGTATTGCTCAGCACGGCAATATCTGTAGTTCCTCCTCCAACGTCAACTACCATGGCTCCCGGAGCTTTTGCTTCATCAATACCTGTTCCAAGTGCGGCCGCTAGCGGCTCTTCAACAAGAACCGTCTTTCTTGCTCCGGCCTGCAAAGAAGCCTCTAAAACGGCTCTTTTTTCAACCGCTGTAATTCCGGAAGGCACAGATATCATGACCCTTGGCCTAATCCAGTTAGTTCCCTTCAGTGCCTGCTTTATGAAATACCGAAGCATATACTCCGTCATATCATAATCGTCAATAACTCCTTGCCTAAGCGGTCTTATTACTTCTATATCTGTCGGCGTCCGCCCCAACATTTTTTTTGCCGCTTCACCTACAGCAATGATTTCATTAGTTTTTTTATGTTTTGCCACATAACTGGGTTCATTGAGAACAATCCCTTTACCACGCACATAAATCAGCACATTGGCCGTCCCTAAGTCTATAGCAATGTCATGTGCCCAAAGCAAAGCAATCCGTTCCATTATAGACGGAGCTTTCTTCTTGGGCTTCAAAGAGGTGTCCGCAAGCTTTACAATAGGTTTTGCCGCTTTACGACGACGTTCTTCCCTTTTCTCAAGCAATACACTGCGGTCAACTTTTTTCTTATTCTTCATGGATCCGAACAATATCAGCACCCAACCTTTGTAGTTTACCTACCAAATCATCATATCCGCGGTCGATATGGTGTAAATTTTCTACCTTAGTTACACCATCTGCTACAAGTGCAGCACAGACTAAAGCTGCCCCTGCCCTCAAATCAGTAGCTTTTACAGCAGCTCCATGGAGTTTATTCACTCCATCAACTACGGCCCTACGATCTTCAACACGAATGCTCGCCCCCATACGCTGTAACTCTTCTACATGCATAAAACGGTTTTCAAAAACCGTTTCCATGACAACACTTGTTCCCTTTGCCACTGTTGCAAGAGCCATAAATTGAGCCTGCATATCAGTAGGAAATCCGGGGTATGGTAGAGTTTTTATATCTGCAGCCTTAAGCTCCCCATCGCTAATAACCCGAACACCATCTATATCTTCTTCTACTTTTACGCCCGCTTCCTTCAGTTTTGCCACCACCGGTTTTAAGTGTTCCGACAATGCATTTTCAACAAATACATCACCGCCGGTCATTGCAACGGCAATCATATAAGTGCCCGCTTCGATGCGGTCGGGAATAACCGTGTGTACGGCCCCTTGTAACTCGGAGACCCCTTCAATGCGGATAATATTGGTTCCGGCTCCACGAATATTGGCCCCCATGCTGTTCAAATAGGTAACAAGATCAACAATCTCCGGCTCCTGAGCGGCATTTTCCACTACGGTTTTTCCTTCCGCCAAAGAAGCTGCCATAATAATATTTTCCGTAGCTCCCACACTGGGAAAATCCAAATATACTTGGCTTCCTTTCAACCCATTTGGTGCCTTCGCACTGACATATCCTTCGCCTACCTCAATCTGAGCTCCCAAAGCCTCAAACGCCTTTAAGTGTAAATCAATAGGACGACTTCCTATGGCACATCCTCCGGGCAAAGATATCCTCGCTTCTCCTTTGCGCGCCAAGAGGGGCCCCATTACTAAAAAAGAGGCCCGCATACGGCGCACCAAATCATAGGGCGCCTCAATTTTATTTATCACGGAAGCATCAAAGATAATGTCCGCCCCGTCTTTTTCTATCCTTACCCCAAGGGAAGCAATCACATCGCAAATGGTATGCACATCTTCAAGATTCGGTAAATCCATAAGACGGCTAGGCGTTTTTGCCAGCATCGTTGCGGCAATAATCGGCAATACGGCATTTTTTGCGCTACTCACGCGCACATGCCCATTTAAACGGTTCCCACCATTAATAATAAGCTTTTCCACAAAGGTCCTCCAAAACAATCTATTTCAACACTATGTTGTATACCTATTTTTCATCTATTTATTATACTACAAAACACTTTGTATAATCTACTTATGTTTTATCTCACTTTTTTTCATAAATATAACCGGTTTTTCGCCTTTTATGTTTCTGACATCGAGAAAAATACTATTTTATCGGTTTGCCAAGTTGTTAGATCAATTGTATAATTTATAAAGAGATTCGTTCTTATATTTATATTTGTATTTAATAATAAGAAATATTCGCGTTTACCGATGCCCTGCCAAAAGGAGATTTATGAGCTATTGGACAAAAATACCACTTTACCTCTACAAAAAAGGATCGGCTAATCCCGTTTCCCACTCTCTGAAAAACTTTCCTTCTTTTGCTTTCTGTCTGATTTCCGATTATAATTTTAGAGAATATCTGCAAGTTACCCTAAAATCCATTCACATCCATCATAGTCATGCCAAAATATATCTGCTCCATACCGACTATCCTAAAGAATGGTTTAACCAGATATCCACTCATTTAGAAGGGAAGCATAATCAGCTTATCGGCATAAAACCTATGAGCATATTTCTTCTGCAACTTTTTTACGATATCACATATTCGATCTCATCCCCGAGGATAAAGTATTCTATTTGGACTCAGATGTAGTCATCACGAAAAGTCTGGAAAGCTATATTGCCCAGCCCCTCGATGATGTTTATGCTATGGCAACGACAGATGTTATTGCGCTAAACTTTCATAACAAACCATACAGCTACTTCAATGCAGGTGTTCTCCTCCTAAATAATAAAAAATGTAAAGCTGAATCAATGACTGCGAAAGCCTTAGCTTTATCTTCAGACAATGCCGACAATGCCGATGCCGATCAATATGTTTTAAATCAATTGTTCAAAGAAGATATACTTATTACCGATCAATCATTCAACTATCAAACAGGATTGGACTATGTAAGACAACGCAAAAGGTTTCCTTTTCTAAAATCACACGGAACCATTCCTGCCATTATACACTACAATACCTCTGCCAAACCTTGGAACACCGAATTCCCTATAAAGTTTAAACATATTTGGTGGTATTATCATCAAATGAACTGGTAATAAAAGTATCTTTATAACGAAAAGGATTATTATGATTTCCTCTAATTTTTCTTGCTACATTATTTCTCAATCGGGTATGCACAATCGAAAAAAAGATGTGCTTACCTCAATTAAATCGCTTTCTTTCCCCATCCAATTTTTTGATGCCATTATGGGCGACGAGTTATCAGTTGAAGAAGTCAACAGATTTGTAAACGATATCGGCTTGCTTCGAAAAGGAGAAATAGGTTGTGCTTTATCGCATCTTGCCATTTACGATAAGTTTTTATCCTCCTCAAATTCCCTTTGTTTTATATTAGAGGATGACTTTACTTTTACCCCCGCTTTTAACGAATTGAAGCTACAGGCAATCCTAGATTGGATGGATAAACAACATGCTCCTTCCATTTTATTATTACAGACTCCGAGTAGCTTTGCCTTCCACAAAGATTCTCTGTCCGACTCTCTTCACATTCTGGAGACAAGAAAACAATATTGCACCCATGGATACATTATCAATCGACATGGTGCTGAAATGATCCTTCAGCTACAAAGACCTTTGCATTTATCTATCGATCATTTTGAATGTTATCACGATTATCTAGGCATTCATATCTATACGCTATCGGAAGAACTGATAACAGTAAAAGAAGAATACAAATCTAACTCTGTAATCGATACTATGGATATCCGCATTTATGATGATAAACGTACTCAGCTTCGCAGAAAAGCATTAAAAAACCTGTGGTATCGATTATCTGTACGGAACAAATTACTCTTCATATTTAGACGTTTAAAGTTTTCCTATATGAAGAGGATAGGAAAAGATTTCTTTAGAAATAAAAACTAATCACTTTCCAGTCTTTGAAAATAGTCAATTCTTCTAAAAAAGCTATCAAAGTAATTTTCATCTACATGAATTACTTTGATAGCTTTTTATAACATATATGCACTCGTATAGCTTATTTAGCCTTCATAGACTGCAGTTTTCGATCGATACTGTGAATTGTATCAACAAAGCGAACTGTTCCGGTCTTATATCGCATCACAACCGATTGTGTACGTGCTCCTCCGGGAAAATATTTAATGCCACTCAAAATATTTCCTTCCGTAATCGCCGTAGCCGCAAAAATTACATCGTCGCCACTGACCAAATCATCTATAGTCAAAACCCTGTTAATATCGGTAATTCCCATCTCATGACAACGGCGAATTTGCTCTTCGTTTTCCGGCATAAGTTTAGCCTGCATATCCCCACCCATGCACTTGAGTGCCGCTGCCGCCAACACTCCTTCCGGAGCACCGCCGATTCCGATAACCATGTGGATACCGGATCCTTCTAATCCGCACTCCATAGCAGGATTCACATCGCCGTCGGTGATGAGTTTAATACGTGCTCCCGCGGCACGACACTCAGCCATAACTTTTTCGTGGCGAGGACGATCCAACATAACAACAGTCAAATCTGATAAGCCTCTCCCCATTCGATCTGCTACGCGCCTAAGATTTTCAGCCACCGGCTGATTAATATCAATCACACCCTTAGCCCTCGGTCCTACACAAAGTTTATCCATATACATATCGGGTGCATGAAGGAGACCTCCCTTCGGCGCAATGGCGAGCACTGCAATAGCACCATTCTGTCCCTTCGCAATCAGGTTCGTTCCTTCTACAGGATCTACAGCGATGTCTACTTCTTCTCCTCCGGATCCAACTTTTTCCCCAATATATAGCATAGGAGCTTCATCTATTTCGCCTTCTCCGATTACTACTGTACCACTAATCGGAACAGTATCAAATGTTTGACGCATGCCATCAACCGCAAGCTGATCCGCTCCGTCCTTATCTCCCCGTCCCATTAGCCGACCGCTTTTAAGCGCCGCCGCTTCTGTTACTCGTACAAATTCCAATGCTAATGTGCGATCCACTGTGCTACCTCCTCTTCGGTCAGATTTAAAACATATGTTCCATATAGTGTTAATACTATTTGTTTGCTTCCGCCCAATCTTTTAAAAATCGCTCAATGCCTGCATCCGTCAAAGGATGCTTTAATGCATTTAATAATACGCCGTAAGGCACTGTAGCAATATGCGCTCCCGCCTTTGCACATTGTGTTATATGAATAGGTTGACGAATACTTGCCGCAATAATCTCCGTATCGATGCCGTGAATGGCAAAAATATTGGAAATATCCTCAATGAGCTGAATCCCCTCTTGACTGATATCATCAAGTCTTCCCACAAAAGGACTTACATAAGTAGCTCCCGCACGAGCCGCCAGCAGTGCCTGATTTGCAGTAAAAACCAAGGTTACATTTGTAGGAATCCCTTTTTTGTTAAGTACCGCTACCGCCTTTAATCCTTCCGCTGTCATAGGAACCTTAATAACGATATTTTCTCCCAGCTTCACCAACTCATCGGCTTCCTTAATCATGCCCTCTGCTTCTGTCGCAATAACTTCTGCACTGATAGGACCTTCTACATGAGAAGCAATTTCACGAATAACATCGTGGATATTCTTCTTTTCCTTTGCAATTAAGGAAGGATTAGTCGTTACTCCCGCAATAAATCCCAATTCGTAAGCACTTTTTATTTCTTCAAAGTTAGCCGTATCAATAAAAAATTTCATCTTCGCCTCCATTAAATCAGTATATCACATTTTTCCATTTTGTCCTTCACAGGATAACCTCCGGTTCACGGAGGTTATCACAACACTTATTTATTTGTCCGCTTCAATAATCTCACAGCCTCCCATGTAAGGCTGGAGCACTTTCGGAATTCTCACGCTACCGTCTGCTTCTTGACAGTTTTCTAAAATAGCGGCTACCGTTCTACCTACCGCAAGGCCGGATCCATTCAGTGTATGTACCAATTGTGGTTTATCCTTTACCGAATCTCGGAACCTCATATTGGCCCGCCTAGCCTGAAAGTCGGTCATATTTGAACAAGAGGAAATCTCTCTGTATTTATTTTGCCCCGGCATCCACACTTCTACATCATATGTCTTAGCCGACCCGAAACCGATATCTCCGGTACAAAGAGCAATCGTACGGTACGGAAGCTCCAATAATTCCAACACCTCTTCAGCATTTGCCGTCAATTTTTCCAGTTCTTCAAAAGATGTGTCGGGGCGCACAATTTTTACCATCTCAACCTTGTTAAATTGATGTTGACGAATCAAGCCCCTTGTATCTCTTCCTGCCGAACCTGCTTCCGCTCTAAAACAAGGCGTATAAGCAGTAATATAAATAGGCAAATCCTCACCGCTTATAATCTCTTCCGCACGGTAATTGGTCAGCGTAACCTCAGAAGTAGGGATTAAATAGTATTCCGTACTTTCCAGTCTAAACATATCTTCTTCAAACTTTGGGAGCTGTCCTGTGTTTGTCATGGATGTACGGTTTGCAATAAAAGGGGTGCACATTTCCGTATATCCATGTTTTTCCGTATGGAGATCGAGCATAAAATTAATGACAGCCCTTTCCAGTCTGGCTCCCAGACCTTTGTAAAATGTAAATCGTGCTCCTGTCACTTTTGCGGCCCGCTCAAAGTCTAAAATGTCTAGGTTTTCTCCAATATCCCAATGGGATTTCGGCTCAAAAGAGAATTCTCTCGGAGTTCCCCAGCGACGTACCTCTACATTCTCTTCCTCATCAGCTCCAATCGGAACGGAACCATCACAAATATTGGGAAGCATGAGAACCATGTCGAGAATACTTTTCTCTACACCTTTTACAGCCTCATCCAAATCGGCAATTTTATCTCCTACAATCTTCATTTCCGCAATTTTTTCATCTGCATTTTCCTTATTCCGCTTCAATATACTGATCTCTTCAGTTACTTTATTCCGAGTCGCCTTTAAAGCCTCTACCTCCTGAATAAGTGTCTTTCTCTGATCATAGAGGTCAACAAAATCCTGTAAATCCGTTTGATTCTTTCGGTTTTTTAAGTTTTCCTGCACTATTTCCAAATTTTCTCGCATAAACCGCAAATCTAACATGACCAACCACTCCTATTTTCATCAGTTTTTACCGTATTTACCATACCCTAATAGTATCATATATGAATGTCTTTGACTACCTTCGGAAGGCACCCTTCATCTTCCCTATTCCTCATCTTCCTCCAGATCATAATCGGAAGCCATCCATCGACGTGTCGTAGTAAATGTTATGGTCAACCATTTTTCTACATGTCTTCCACCCAGGGCTTCATCGATTTCTGCCCGAATTTTATCCGCATCGACAACAGTTTGTATATCGTGGTGCTTAGATAAAAGGATATCTATTTCAATCATGCGCATATTTCCGTATTGTTGCACAGACGTCACATAATCCCTGAATCGGTATCGCTTCATAAAGTCATCCATTACCGTTTGTACTTCATCATGCAAATCTCTCGGAGCTACCCCTATAATTTGCTTAACCGACGGAATGAGTATCTTTAGTGCCGACGGAGTCATTTGAATGGATAAAAAGAGGATAATCAAGGGATCTACCAGTTTCGTGTAATGGGCCCATTCAGTTTGTTC
>JBHAEC010000117.1:0-11825 GCA_041855385.1 Veillonellaceae bacterium | reverse complement strand
CTTTTTCTCATAAAAAGAAGATAACTTTATCAATCAGAAGATACATCCTATATATACAAAAAGACCCCTCCTAAAGGAGAGGTCTATATCAATAAATATTATGCTTCAATAGGCAATACACAAACCTTACGGTTATAACGACCGTCACGCATAAATGCCACTTTGCCCGGCACCAATGCAAACAAGGTGTCATCACGACCGATACCTACATTAGTACCCGGATGGAAGCGAGTTCCTCTTTGGCGAACAATAATGCTCCCGCCTTTTACTACTTGACCATCGTGCGCTTTAACACCCAAGCGTTTAGATTCGCTATCACGACCGTTACGTGTACTGGAAACACCTTTTTTATGTGCAAATAATTGCAGATTTAAAGTAAACATGAAGTTCACCTCCTACACTTTCTTTATCGTTACAAAATCTGGATATTTATCGGCAATATCTTCCAAGGCTAACTCCATAGTCCTCAAAAGCACTTGTCCTTGTTCAGTCTTTTCTCCTGTGAGTCGAAGCAATCCGTAGCCCTCTTCAGCCTTATATTCGCCTTCCTGTCGAGCCACTTTTTCAAGCCCAATCCCCGTTGAATAGGCTAATACGGAAACGGCAGCACAAACTATATCATATCCCGCCTCCCCGGCTCCGGCATGCCCATGCAATTCGCAAGAACAAATATTACCTTCCTCATCGCGCGTAATAATGACTGTAACCATTATGCTTCAATGGAGTCAATGCGAACCTTAGTAAATGGTTGACGATGACCTTGACGACGACGATAGTTGGATTTTGCTTTGTATTTGAATACAAGAATCTTTTTTGCCTTCCCTTGAGCAAGCACTGTGCCGGTTACTTTTGCACCCGCTACAGTAGGAGCGCCGACTTTTACATCTCCGTCAGCAACAACAGTTAATACTTGGTCAAAAGATACTTTGTCTTCTGTAGCCGCATCAAGCTTTTCTACAGTAATGATATCGCCTTGAGCAACGCGATATTGTTTTCCGCCTGTTTGAATAATTGCGTACATCTATAAACACCTCCTTACGTCCAGACTCGCTGATTACGGTATCTTTATCAAAAGAATTTACAAACCTCATCACGCGGTTAACCACGTTTGAGAAGAGCTCAAACTATGACCAATTTAGTATAAAGGATATCTTCTATCTTGTCAACCATTCCAATACCGGAAAACACCTAATCTACCGATAGAATGCTGTATCCTTCACGATTCAATCCATCTCCTATCTCTACCGTAATTTTTCTCTTTAATTCTTCTGATAAAGAAGCTATGACAGACTTCGTAAAATAGGTTTTTACATCACCATGGACCTCTATCAAAATATCTCCTTTTAAACGCTGCAACTTATATAACTCTCTCAATCTTCTCAAAATTTGCAGATAAATTGTTTGAGAAGATAGCAAGAGTCCTGTACCGCCGCAAAGAGAACAGGGGGCAAACAATATATCCTGTATACCTTGTCGTTCCCTCTTCCTCGTCATTTCTACAAGCCCTAACGCAGTAATGTCACACACCACTACACGCACCCGATCATGCTTCACCTCTTCTTTAAGAAAGGCTATAATTTCATTTTTTTGCTCCTCTTTTTCCATATCAATGTAGTCAATAATAATGACTCCACCGATATCCCGAAGGCGAAGTTGTCGGCAAATCTCTTCCGTCGCTTCCCTATTAACGGAAACCGCCATATCACTAATGTCCTGACTGTGTCCCGTAAAATGCCCGGAGTTGACATCAATAACGGTAAGAGCCTCTGTACAATCAATTCGTATATTGCCGCCTGACGGCAATTTTACTTCGCTTTGTGCCAATTCATCTATGGCAGATTCAATGCCAAAACGCCTGAATATGGGCTCTTTTTCATCATAGTATGTAACTTTATCCTTGTGCATACCATATTGAAGTAAATCTTTTATCCGTTGATAAAAAGCTCTATCATCAACTATGATTTCGTCTATATCTTCGGCAAAAAAATCTCTCACCAATCGAAGGGCAAAGTCGGCATCCTTATATAGTTCCGTTCCCGGCTGCGCAATTTTGCAGCGATTCCGGATTTGTATCCATGTCTGCCACAAGTAATTCATATCTTGAACAAGCTCTTCTTCTGTTGCTCCCTGTGCCGCCGTACGAAGAATAAATCCTCCGCCTTTCTCTAAATAAGGTGCTGCCATTTCAAACATTCTATTTCTAACGGAAGAATCTGTGATTTTTTTTGAAATTCTTACTCCTTCTGCATAAGGAAGAAGTACCATATATCGCCCCGGAAGGCTGATGTCCGCCGTAACTTTGGCGGATTTCTTCCCCATTTCTTCCTTAACTACCTGTACCAACATACTTTGACCCTCAAAAATTTTTCCTAATTTTTTTATCTGTTGGCCCTGGCGGAGATTAAGGTAGGCATTTTGTTCTCGTCCTATATCGACAAAAGCTGCTTGCATACCGGGCAATATATTTCGAACGGAGGCTTTATAGATATGATTCACTATATGCTCATTGTCTTGCCTTTCCATGGCTAAATCCAACAAGTTCCCATCTCTCGTTATAGCCATGCGCGACTCCTCAGGCATAATGTTTACCACCATCTGTTTCATCTTCTGCCTCCTTTCTCAGTTAATACAGTTATTTGTCTAAAGGCGTGTAGACTCCTGACTCATCTTTTATCAAAATCGCTTTTCTATGTACGGTATAGCCATCCGTTATTGGCCATTTATACCGGCTTTTCCCAAAATTCCACACTTCCGAAGCCTTAACGCTCCCTTCAGGGTAAATACCGATCCCCATAGTTAAGACTACCTTATTCCCTTCTTGACGAAATGTAATAGGCTCCTTAATAAAATGTTTTAAATCGATAGTTTTCGTCTTTTTAGGAGTAACTTTATCGTAAGAAATTGATTCCGCTTCATTAAAAGGCTTAAGTAAAGCATCCCAATCAACACCTTCTTGTGTTACCGCCCCCGACACTTCATAAATGGCATAATTACAGGCAGCCATCATCTTTTTTACTTTCTCTTTCATCTCCTTAATGGCTAACACTTCCAGCCCCCTTGGTGCCGTCCGGTTCAATCGATTCATAATATCTTCCACAGCCCCCTCTTCCATGATATCCAGCTCCGCATACTCTACATCGGCCGTTGTTCCTAGGGCCAGGGCAGAAGAAAAGCTAAGTTTCATATGAGGATTAAAGCCTTCGGAATAACAAACGTTTACTCCCGCACGCCGAATCATTCGTTCTACAGCTTGAAAGTAGTCCAAATGCGACAAAAATCGCAACTCTTCCCCTTTACGCAAGGCCAAACGTAACTTTCTCAACACGTCCACCCTCCTTATAGTCTATAATTGCCGTTTCCAGCGTAGGACAAACGCCGCATCCCTTACATGGTTCACGACGACAGTCGGGAGTCAATTGCACCGCCAAACTGCGTTGCCACTCTCTTTTTAAAAAGGCTTTTGTCACAGCACTATCCAAATGATCCCACGGCAAAACTTCATCCGGATTGCGTTCTCTTGATGCATAATAGTCGGGATTGATTCCACAGTTTTCAAAAGCTTTAAACCACCGTTCTCCCGAAAATCCTTCCGACCATCCGTCAAATTTTGCTCCGAGGCGCACCGCTTCAACAATAACGGGTAACAGTCTTCGATCTCCTCGTGCAAAAACAGCTTCCATATAACTCGTTATACCATCGTGATAATGGTAAGATATATTTCTATTTTTAATAAGGCTCTTTAAATATTGTTGTTTTCTATGTATTTCTGCTACAGGTTGCTGCCCGTACCACTGAAAAGGAGAATGGCTTTTAGGGACAAAGGAAGATACACTTACCGTAACCTGCCCATTTCTTTTCCCCGTTATGTCTCGGTGCAAATCCAGCACCTTATATGCCAAATCAGCTATCCCTGCTATATCCTCATCGGTTTCGTTCGGCAATCCCATCATAAAATAGAGCTTAACTTGATTCCATCCCGATTTAAAAGCATTAGTACAGGCGGCAATAAGATCCTCTTCTGATACCCCCTTATTGATAACGTCCCTCATGCGCTGGCTCCCGGCTTCCGGAGCAAAAGTAAGACCGCTCTTCCTAACCTGTTGTACCTTTTTTGCAATATCTATGGAAAAGCTGTCAATACGAAGAGAAGGCAAACTGACACTAACCTTTTTATCTTTAAACTCTTCCATAAGTAAGTCTACCAACTCCGAAAGTCTGGAGTAATCCGCCGAGCTAAGAGACATCAGAGAAATTTCATTATATCCCGTATTGGCAATGATCTCCTTTGCCATAGCAAGAAGCCGCTCCGGTGTACGCTCCCTCACAGGACGATACAGCATGCCTGCTTGACAAAAACGACAGCCTCTCGTGCAACCGCGAAATAATTCAAGTACTGCTCTGTCATGTACTACATCAAGGAACGGAACGATGGGGTTTGTCGGATAAGGCGCATTCTCCATATCCTCTATAATCCGTTTTTCGATCCTTAAAGGGGCTCCTTCATATAGGACTTTTAAGCCCGTAAAATCATTTTCCTCATTATATTGGGGCTCATAAAAGGAAGGAATATATGTACCCGGAACTTTTACCAACTCTTTCAGTAAACCTTCTTTTCCTCCCGGTTTTCCATCTCTTTTCCAAGTCTTATACACAGCAATCAATTGAGGCAGAGCCTCTTCAGACTCGCCTAAAGACACGACGTCGAAAATATCCGCTATCGGTTCTATATTATACGCACAGGGACCTCCGGCCAAAAGCAACGGAAAATGCTCATCTCTATCCTTACTGTAAAGAGGAATTTGAGCTAAATCAAGCATATTTACGATATTGGTATAGCTCATTTCATACTGCAAGGTAAATCCGAGCAGATCCAGATTCTTTACCTCAGACTTGGTTTCCAGTGTGTACAAGGGAATATCGCGTTTTCGCATTTCTTCTTCCATATCGAACCATGGAGCAAACACGCGTTCTGCAACTACATCCTCCATTGCATTAACCAGTGAATAAAGAATTTTTATCCCCAAGTGGCTCATACTGACTTCGTACACATCGGGAAATGCCAACCCCAATGTAACAGCCATTTTTTCATGATCTTTTATCACACTGTTCCATTCTCCACCGGTATAACGTGCGGGCTTTTGCACATGTTGCAACCAAGCAGTATCTAATTCAACCATTAATTTCTCCTTTGCCTCTACTCATTTTCAAAAAACTCTCTCCAAAAGGGATACATACCCGATTGACACAATCTAATTTCTGCGGGCTGAGTTTTCTTTATTTATACTAGAACATCAGTTTTTTGCGGTGTAAATATATATTCATCAGCAATCCGACGCTTAACATATTTGTCGTTAATGAATTTACTCCATAGCTAAGAAACGGTAACGGAATCCCGGTAACCGGCATAATCCCCGTGGTCATTCCTACATTAACCAAGACCTGAAAGGCTATCATGGAACATATCCCGATAGCAATGAGCATGCCAAAATTATCATTCGCATCTTGTGCAATCTGTACACTCCTATATAGGATGAGGAAAAATAAAAATAAGACAATGCTACATCCTATGAACCCCAACTCTTCACCGATAACAGAAAAAATAAAGTCCGTGTGATTTTCCGGTAAAAAATCTAATTGACTTTGAGTCCCCGAAAAGAGTCCTTTTCCCATCAGCATCCCCGAACCTACCGCAATCTTCGATTGGATAATATGATATCCCGCTCCGAAGGGATCAATGTTAGGGTTTAAAAAGACAAGAATTCTGTCCTTTTGATACTCTTTTAACAAAAACCAGCCCAGCGGAGCCAATAATATTGCCCCCAGTCCCAGTCGAACCAGAAGCTTAAGTTTGACTCCGGCTACAAATATCATCCCCAGCGTGATCGCCACAAACACCAGAGCCGTTCCCAAATCAGGCTGACGGAAAACCAATAAAAAAGGGATTCCTGCATAAAGAGCTACGACGGATAATTCCCTATACGTATTAAGCTTTCCTATTCGTGTTTGTAGCAAATTCGCCAAGGAAATGATAATAAACAGTTTTGACAGCTCCGACGGCTGAATCACAATAGGACCGATTTGTACCCACCGCTGTGCCCCGAGAGCTGACGTTCCCACAAATATAACGGCTAAAAGCATCAAAATCGTAACTACATAAAGAGGCGTAGCCCATTTTTGCAAATTTCGATAATCAAATCGTTGCATACCGATAAGGATAGCCAAGTTAATGGCAAAAAATATAGCTTGCCTCCCCATATAGTTATAATTATCGACTCCCTCTTTATTGATATGCGTGGCACTACCGATAACGGCAAGACCAATCACTACTATACCAATAGTGGATAAAAGGAGCACCCAGTCCCAGGTGCGCCATATACGTTGCCACATAGGCCCTCCTATTACCGCCTCCTAAATCTCCAAAGAGCTTGTCTCTGTCGAGATTGAAGCTTACTAAACAAACGGTTTTTTCCCGCTTCTTCGAAAGAATTATCATAACAATACTCTTTCTCCAAAGCCTCTCCTGCCTTATTATTACAAGGATTTTCGACACCTTCTATGCTTTTATCCTTAATTGCTTCAAAGGCAGAAAGTATATCCTCAATATCCCAAGCCTGTTCGCTTATTACATAACTTACCAAGGGATTTAGCATAGACCATATAGGGGCCAATGCCATTTCATCACCCAATTTCCCTTCATTGGCAGCACGATAAATATGCTCACTTTCCGGCAATATAGCACCCACATTTTCTACTTGAAGATGCTGTAAAATTGTATCCACCTCTATTGCCGACTTATCATTTGGTACAGGAACACTATTGATTATCAAGGCATAAGCAAAGAATCTTCTATCATGACACAACTTCATAAGTCTCTGCGTATCTCTTATGGATGTCCAAGTGGGTTCTACCAATAAAAGCACTCGATTAGCCATTTCCAGTATTGTTTCCACACCCACCCCAATCCCTGCCGGGGCATCAATAAGGATATAGTCATATATATCTTCTACCTGTTTTATAACCTTTTTAAGCTTTTTGCGTTTCACATCTTCCCATCGATTTTTTTGGCTGGCCGGTAAGAAATCTAAATTTTTCCGAATAGATAAAACCGCTTCTTTTATCGTACAACGTTCCTTCCAGACATCACTGGAATCATACAGCACATCATTCTCGACGCCCAAGACCAAATCCAAATCTCGCAAACCAAAATCTCCGTCTATTAGAAGTGTTTTTTTATTTAATGTAGATAAAGCAACTCCTAACATAGCAGTAATGCTGGTTTTTCCCACACCACCTTTACCGGATGTAATTACAATAATCTCTGCCATATATGCTTCCTTTCTTATAGTTGCCTAGGTCCCTCCACTACCGGGACCGTATTAACAATTTGTGGAGCAGACGGCATTAACGGAGTTACCTGAACATTAAAGTAAGAGGCTAAAATCCGCTTAACTATCGGTCCCGCCGAGGCCGCACCGTAACCGCCCTGTTCAACCAATGCGACCACAACTATCCGCGGTTTATCATAGGGAGCATAAGCCACAAACCACCCGTGATCAAGGCCATGCGCATTTTCCGATGTTCCCGTCTTTCCCGCCACATCAATGGGAAATCCTTTAAAAATTTCTCCTGCCGTACCGCCTTCTTCGGCTACATTCTTAAGTCCGTTTCTCACTATATCCATAGTGGACTTCGATACCTGCAAAACGCCGGTCTGCCGTGGTGCAAAAATATCTCCGGGGCTGCCGTCGGCATTGTCAACACGACTAACCACATAAGGCTGGTATCGTATGCCCCCGTTGGCCACTTCCATCATAAGTACGGCCATTTGAATAGGCGTAACCAAATTAAAAGATTGCCCGATTGCCGCATCAAAGGTTTCCCCCAAATACCAATCTTGGTCAAACACTTTTCGTTTATATTCCGGATTTGCCAGATTCCCTGCAGATTCACCTTGAAGCTTTATCCCTGTTTTTTCACCGAGGCCGAAAATTCTGGCATATTTATCAATATTATCAATTCCAAGACGATTTCCCATCTCATAGAAGTACACATTATCCGATTTTGCCATGGCTACATTAAAGTTAATCCATCCCAGCGCCTCATCTCCTGCATTTTTCTTATCAATAAGCCAATGTTTGCCCGAATCAAAAATCAATTCTTCCGGAGTTACTTTCTTTAATTCCAATGCGGCCGCACCCGTAATAATCTTATAGGGAGACCCCGGCGGATATTCTCCGGAAATAACTTTATTATCAAAAGGGTGATTTGGATTATTGTTAAGTTCATTCCACTGTTTATCCGTAATCCCTGCCGCAAACCAGTTAGGATTAAAGCTGGGGAGACTCGTCATAGCAAGTACGGCCCCTGAATGAGGATCCATGGCAATAACAGCAATGCCTGTAGCAGGAATGCCCACGGAACGCAAGTACTCCATTTGTTCTTTAGCCGCTTTTTCCGTTATTTGCTGCAAAGCAAGGTCTATGGTAACATGAATATTTCTTCCGGGAACCGTATGTTTTCGATCTACTTCAGCTACAGGCCTTCCCGTCGCATCTACCTCAACCTGACGGCCCCCATCTATGCCTCGAAGCACATCATCATAAATATTTTCCAGACCCGCTCTTCCTATAATGCTCCCTGCAACAAGTCCTGCTTGAGGATTTTTTTCCAGTTCTTCCTGACTAATCTCACCTACATAACCGAGCAACTGGGCCGCCAAGGAATCGTAGGGATAATACCGCAAGGGCTCTACTTCTATGGTTACGCCCGGTAATTCGTGGCGGTGCTCTTCAATCATGGTCACCACATCCATACCGATATCCGTCGCCAATCGAATAGGCTCATATCCTGATTTATTCTGATCAACTTTTTTCTTAATTGTCTCTTTTTCCATCTTCAGCAAAGAGGCCAAAAGGTCTAATTCTTTGTCAGTGATGCTCTTTCCCGTAGGCATAATCGACACGGTATAGGCGGGCCTCGAGCCTGCCATAATTTGACCGCTCCGATCAAAGATAACCCCTCGCGTAGCCGTCATCGGCAACAAGCGAAGTCTATTTCCTTCGGCCTTGGAGCGATAATATTCTCCGTCAATAATCTGCAAAAAAAGGAGACGTGCCGTTAAAATTACGAAAATTCCTCCGAGAATGTACAGCATGGCAGTAAAACGACTGCTTTTATTCTTTTTGTACAAAGCCTGTAACACCTTACCGCCTCCTTTTCTAACAAACTACCAAATATATTCGTCCTTTTCTTCCAACATACGAAGAATCCTATAGATTAAAAAAGCAATTAAAGCATTCAACCAAATATTGGGCCATACTTGGTACCACATATAGCTGAAAATACTTATATCCGCCTTGGCTACCATAAGCATAACCAAACGAATAACTCCGTCAAATACAGTCATAACGGCAACCGTCACTGCCGCATAGGTCGCTTGTATATCAAAACGATTTTCATGAATCGTTCCCAATCCATAGGCAATAAGCAGGTATGGAAAAAAGTGAATACCAAAATAATTGCCGAGAACTACATCTCTCGTAATGCCTCCCAACACAGCCCAGATAACACCTGCTTTTCGTCCTCTAAGCAAAGTAATGAGCACCACCCAAACCAAGATAATATCCGGTTGCCAACGATATTGTAATATGGCCGGCAAAAACAAGCCTTGCATTAATAATGTTGCCAACGCCAAAATAACATATGTCGCTATTTTCATGGCGTCACCGCCCCTTTAGCGCCTTCCACTTGATCGCGTTGCGTCTGCGGAACGAGCTTCGGATCAAGTTGAATCGGTACCGGCTGCCCTGCTCTCGATGCAGTAATTACCAAGACTTCTTCCAGACTGTTGAAGTTTACGGAAGGCTTTATCGTTGCATACTTTACAAAACCCTCTTGATCGTTTTCCAGTTTTACAACATGGCCAATTAATAATCCTTTAGGATATATCCCGCCATATCCGGAAGTTACAATGGTGTCTCCATCAAGAACATCTCCATCCTTGGGGATATTTATCATCGTCGGCTCTCTGTGATTATTTCCGTTTCCCTGTATAATTCCGGCTAATCGCGATTCCGGACGCTGCACGATTGCACCGATGGCACTTCTCGGATCAAGTATGGTCTGTACTCTTGCCGAATGAGGAAATACATCGCTAATAAACCCTACTACACCGCCGGACGCCACAACCGCCATATTGGCTGCAATCCCTTCCGCTTCCCCTCTGTCAATAACAAAGGTACTGGTCCACGATCCGTAATCATAAGTAGTGATTTTTGCCGCCAATACATCAAACTGAGGATGATTTGTTTCAAACAACAGTAATTGGCGCAAGCGCATATTTTCTGCTACTACCTCATCATAATTCACTTTGGCCTGCAATATTGCTTCTCGTTCTTGTTCTAAATCTTCGATTCTCTGCTTTCCTCGAATAGCTACATCAATAACCTCAATGCCCGTATCTACCACATCGGCTACTCGATTGGCACCATAAGCAAAAGGGGTAGTAATTGTCTGCAAAGAAGAAGTTACATAAGGAATTACCGTGCGTTGTTTCCACACATATCCTAACAGAGCCAAAATTAGACAAGAAATCACGACAAAAGTTACCATTCGTTTTTCTGTTGAAAACACTATCGTCGCCCCTTCCTGTTCTTTGTACTGATAAATAGTCGCTCCATGAGATCCATATGATTAAAAGCTCGACTTAAACCTAAAACTACTGAAAACCCCGGATCCTTCGGCACATGAACAGGAATTCCGAGTTCCTGTGCCAAACGCTGTGGCAGCCCTCCCAAAGATGCTGCCGCACCGGTCAAGGTAAGACCTCTTTCTACAATATCTGCCGCCAGTTCAGGCGGTGTTTGTTCCAGCACAACATGGACGACTTCAAGAATTCGGCTGAAAGGTTCTTCCAATATACGACGAACCTCAGATTGTCGAATGGTCATTTTTTTTGTCAATCCATTCAATGTGTCTCGACCGGAAAAGGATACTTCTTTTTCTGTTCCCTCTTCCCAGCCTTTTTCGAGTTCTTCTTCCAAATCTTCTTCCACGAAAACAGATCCCAATTCAACTTTTATTTCTTCTATGGTTTCTTCCGCTACCATAACATTATAATACTGCCGAATATACTGTAAAATAGCATCGTTAAAATCAAGTCCTCCTATGCGAGCCGACTTTGCAATAACCGTCCCGCCGAGAGAAATAACAGCCACGTCTGTACTGCCTCCCCCAATATCGACAACCAGATTTCCTATAGGGTCAAAAATCGGTAAATTGGCGCCCAATGCCGCCGCCACCGAAGACTCTAGTAAATACGCTTCTACCGCACCGGCCTGCAAAATTGCATCACATAAAGCCCGTTGTTCTACCACAGTCATCCCGCAGGGCACACTCACTATTACATTTGCCCTAGACACGGATTTCCCCAATGCTTTTTGCATAAAATAGCGAAGCATGGTTAAAACTACTCTGTAATCCGCAATAACACCATCTTCTAGAGGTGTCATGCTCTTCAAAAGATCGGGCATCCGATGCAATAATCTCTCTGCTTCATACCCAACGGCCACAATGGATTCCTGTTTTGAATCTGTAGCCACTACGGAAGGCTCCGAAAGGACAATACCACGACCTTCCGCATATACATGTGTGTTTACTGTTCCTATATCAATTCCGATATTTTTAACCAATGTGGAAAATGCCATGAACATCGCCTCCTTCCTATTTATCCTTTTAATTTTACCACATTTTCTTACTTTTTTTAATGAACGATTTATCACAACCGGTATGATAAAACAGATAAAAGAAGGCTACCTTATACATAG
>JBHAEC010000116.1:0-5172 GCA_041855385.1 Veillonellaceae bacterium | reverse complement strand
CTTCACAACTATGTGCGTGCCACCGTTTCCGAGCATCCGGAGGACAATAAGTGGTATTACTACCTTGTTATATTGCCTGCTTCCCTTTTGCCTTGGACGGGGATTGTTTTCTACGATATGTGGAAGGGGAGAAGGAAAGACTTCAGGTATATTTACCTCATGACTTGGGGGTGGGGTACCATCCTGTTTTATACCCTTATGGCGACGAAGTACCCTACATATACATTTATAGCTCTCATTCCTTTCAGCGTTATGGGAGCCATGGGAATTGTTCATCTTCTTCATTACAAGAAGAAAAGATATTGGACAATCCTTACCGGGCCGGCCATATTTCTATGGCTGTTGCTTGTGGTTGCCACCTTCTTCGTAAAATGGGGATTCTGGGCTTTGCTCTATCTCGTAGTGGGGGTGGGCATCGTCAGCGTTATTTATCTGCAATTTATCGGGAGAAAATTTATGCTTCCCCTTGTTATTGCCATCGTTACCATGCTGTCGTCGGCAGTGGTAATATATGAAGGCCTCATTCCCTTTGTGAACCAGCGAAGCAGTGTAGAATTGGTAAAACCGGTAGCGGATTTTAAAGGTCCTGTATTTTCTTTTGGAGGGTATAAGACATCCTTGGTATATTACACGGGAAAGGAAATTACCCGTATTGAGGCGATTATACCGGGGCAACAGACGGGGGTATGGGCCAATAAATATACTATGAAAACGATTGACAGAAGGGACATTCTTCCTCATCTTCAGAAAGGAGAGGATATGTTATTGGTCGTTCCTCGAAGTCATGAAGGTGTATTTGCAGAAAGCGTGCTTTATCCTTATGTGGAGCAGGTGTTTATTACTTCCGACAAAAAGACAAAACTGTACCGTACAAAGGGACAGAAGTAGATGCATGATGGAGAACGGACGAAACGATGAACGTGATAAAGCAGGTTAATGAATTTATTTCTGCCTTGGCAGATTATGAGAGCGAACATGTTTTTAATCCTTGGCGCGATTATGACGAGCGATATGATATCGGTAAAGAGGCACCTCGGATTCGCCGAGAAAACTTGCGGGACTATTTGCTCCCTCGGCTGGGAAAGGCCCCCTATGTTATTGTGGCGGAGGCCGTCGGCTATCAAGGAGGACGATTTACGGGCATTGCCATTACCTGTGAACGCATGTTGCTGGGGTATCATCCTACGATTACGCCGGATATCGTGCTGGATAGAAAGGCATCGCGTACCAGTAATCCCGAAAGTCCTTTTATTGAAAAGAAAACGCAAAAAGATATGGGATTTAATGAGCCTACGGACACGGTGGTGTGGAACGCCTTAGTGGAAAACAAGGTGGATCCCAAAAGGGTGTTGTTGTGGAATATTTTTCCCTTTCATCCCCATAAGGCAGGAGAGCCGTTGAGCAATCGTACTCCTACGGAGGAGGAACTTATAAAGGGTTTTGCCTATACAAAAACATTGCTTGAAATGAACGGACAGAGTATGCTGCTTGCAGTAGGCCAAAAGGCGGCGCAAACATTGGAGACCTTTCATGTAAAGGCGAGGGCTCTTCGTCATCCGGCAAATGGGGGGGCAGGCAAATATCGTGCAGAATTCCGTGCCATAGTAAATGGTCAAGGATGAGTTTACATAGCTTATAGGTAAAATACGAGAAGTGCTTTTATCCAACTGACGATAAAAGCACTTCTCTTGTCAAAGGCCCTTTTTTTCAGTATACTAAGGGTAACGTACCTGATCGGCTTATTTTATTCATAACTCTGTAGCTGGACTTTCAGTGGAGAATTTCCAGGCAGAGCGTGTTGTTCGGATGATTAAGTATAAGTTTTTTGAGGTGTCCTGTAGGACACTTGTTTTGTTGTACCTATGGAGGTAATTTTGAATAAGAAAGAAAAATTGATGATTATTCCTTTGGGAGGTCTTGGCGAAATCGGTAAAAATATGACCGTATTTCAGTATGGCGAGGATATTGTAGTCCTTGATGCGGGGTTGGCCTTTCCTGAGGATGATATGTTGGGCATAGACATTGTCATCCCCGACATGAGTTATTTGATTGAAAATCGCGATAAGGTGAAAGCGGTTGTGATTACGCACGGCCATGAAGATCATATCGGTGCATTGGCATATCTTCTTAAGGAGATCAATGTTCCTGTATATGCTACGAACTTGGTGTGCGGGTTAATTGAAGGCAAGTTAAAAGAAAATAAGGTGAAGGCTACGGCCCTTAATGTAGTGAAGGCGGGCGATGAAATCCGAATCGGTGCGTTTAAAATCGGATTTATCCAGACCAATCACTCCATTCCGGATGCCTGTGGCGTATATTTTAAGACTCCGGTGGGAACGGTAGTTCATACGGGAGACTTTAAGATCGATCCGACTCCTGTGGACGGAAAACTCATGGATATTCACAAATTTGCGGAACTCGGCAATCGCGGTGTATTAGCCTTGCTGTCCGATTCCACCAATGTGGAAAAAGAAGGCTATACGGGGTCGGAAAAGAGCGTTGGCCCTGCTATCATGCGTGCCGTCGGAGAGGCGAAGGGACGCGTCATTTTAGCTACGTTTGCATCCAATGTGTCCCGTATTCAGCAGGCTATTGATGCGGCGGTAACTCACAAGCGAAAGGTTGTTGTCCTGGGTCGAAGCATGATAAATGTTACGGAGATTGCGCAAGACAGAGGGTATTTGAATGTTCCTGAAGGCGTTATTATTGACGCGGATGAGATGAACCGTTACCGCGATGATCAGCTGCTCATCTTGACGACGGGCAGTCAGGGAGAACCGATGGCGGGGCTTTCCCGGATGGCTACCAATAATCACCGCACCGTATCCGTGATGCCTAGCGATACGGTTATACTTTCGGCGACTCCCATTCCCGGCAATGAAGGTGCCGTAGGGCGTACGATAGATAATCTGATGAAACAAGGCGTAAGGGTAGTGTATGGTAAGGAAAAGGGCATACATGTGTCCGGCCATGCCAGCCAAGAAGAACTTAAAACGATGCTGAACTTGGTGAGACCGAAGTACTTTATCCCCGTTCACGGCGAATACCGCATGCTCATGAAGCATGGAGAGCTGGCTGTTGCTATGGGCGTAAATCCCAAGAATGTGTTGGTAGGTGAAAACGGTCAAATCTTTGAGTTTACCAGTCGCAGCGGACGAAAATCGGGTCGCGTAACGGCAGGTCGCGTCTTTGTAGACGGATTGGGTGTAGGCGATGTGGGGAATATTGTCATTCGCGATCGTCAGCAACTGGCTCAGGAAGGAATGGTCATCGTTGTTATGGCTATGGATAAAGCGAGCGGTACCGTTGTTTCCGGCCCTAATATTGTCTCCCGCGGTTTTGTGTATGTGCGCGATTCGGAAGAGCTTATGGAAGAGGCACAGCGCCGTGTAGAAGATGTAGTGGCGAAATGTGAAATCGGTAAAGTGAAAGAATGGGCGGTTATCAAGTCTCAGGTGAGAGATACATTAAGCCGATACTTATACGAAAAAACGCGCCGTCGTCCTATGATTTTACCAATTATTCTGGATGTATAATCGCATAATTTTGGGGAAAATAAAGAGATGTGATATAATGAAGTGTATAGCTGTGGCTATACACTTTGTTTTTCTATAGGGTAATTACAAAATGGGCGGAAGCGTTTTCGAAAGCCCGTATTGGCCTATAGGAAATGATGTAGTATTTCTCACGGTAGATATATAGTGAAAATGTAATAAAAAGGAGAGAGTATATGCAACGCAGAGAAACCGGAGCATTGGTTGAGGCTGGATTTCTTACCGCATTGGTTATTATTCTGTCTTTGCTCATAACGCTGGCCCCTGTGTTAGCCATAGTGGGGAACTTTTTTTGGCCTGTTCCGATAGCGGTTCTGGGGCTGAGGCACGGAGCAAAGTGGAGTATACTGTCGACGGTTGCCGCGTTTATTCTGTTGTCTTTTTTTGCCGGGCCTTTAGTGGCCTTGCTGAAAGCAGGTACTTTTGGTGTAGTAGGCATTCTATTGGGGATGGGCTTTAGAAACGAATGGGGCCATGCCAAGAGGTTATTGTTTCCGGCGATTGTCTTTTTCTTGTCCATTGCGGCTCAGTTTACGGCAGCCACATATATTATGGGAATAGATATTATCGGTGCGGCTACCTCTACGTATGAGACCACATTGGCCTCCGGGCTTGAAGCGTATCGCCAATCGGGCATGACAGAGGAACAAATAGCCATGGTAAAGGCAACCATGGATGCCCAGATGACATTGATTAAAACGGTGTTGCCCGCGGGACTGTTTCTTAGCGGTCTTACCATGTCGTATTTAAATAATATTTTGACCTGTGCTGTCTTACGGCGCATGGGAGAGCCTGTCATCGGGTTTCCCCCTTTTATTCGCTGGGAGATGCCGTCATGGACGGTGTATGTCTTTGTACTTAGCTGGGTTATGGTATATTGGGGCATGACCCGATCTATTCCTTACCTCTATGAGGTGGGGGCCAATTTGCAGACTTTCTCCGTATACCTTTTGTGGATACAGGGGTTGGCATTTATGTATTACCTGATGGAAAAAGTGAACCTTCACAAAGGAGTTCGCATTTTCGTAATCGTGCTGTCCCTTTTGGTACCGGTAGTGCAGCAACTTGCTTTGGGTATGGGACTATTTGATTTAGTGACAAGATATCGTGCAAAGAGAGATTATACGACATAGCTACAGGCCTGTAACAGCAACAGTGAGAGGTGGACTATGAATTTAGAACGGTTTTTAGGCTCAAAACGAGAGAAGTATATATTAATTATTTTAGTGGTATTGATCTTAGCCCTTGCTTTTCATAATTGGATGATTGCCATCTTAGGCGGAGTGGCTTTACTGGGGGTTTTTTGGCTCACCAGCGAATCTAAAAAAGAACAGGAAGAGCAAATTGCCGAGTATTTGGATACCATGACCCGCACGGTGGATCAGGCATCTACCTATGCGCTTCAAAATCTTCCTACGGGGATTGTTATTTTAGACAGCATGTCTCGTATTTGCTGGTCTAACAGTGTATTTAGAGACTGGATGGGCGAGGAATCGGAGAAAACCCAGCGCTTTCAGTCTTTACTTCCCGCATTTCGCTTGGATAAGATATGGGGAAAATCCGGATTTTTTCTTGAACACATTCAGGGGCGCTGTTTCCGTATTATCTACAAATATCT
>JBHAEC010000115.1:0-2503 GCA_041855385.1 Veillonellaceae bacterium | reverse complement strand
TGATTACTGCATTCATAATGGACTTATTACTTACTATATTTGTCTTTGGATAGCCGAAGAATACTGCTGCTGCATCATTCATAACAACCTGTTGCATCTTAATAATTAAGTCACGACGCTTCGCAGGGTCAAATTCTACTCCCAATTGATCGCTCAATGCGTCAAATTCAGGGCTACTGTATCCGGTTCCGTTTTGTGGGTTGCTTCCATCGATATTGGTCTTCCAGTACCAATTTAGATATACTTCCGGATCTCCTGTATTCGCCGTAATAATATTGGAGATGATAAGGTCAAACTCACCTTTTTGACGCATACCGTCAAGAACATTATAATCAACATTTTGTAACTTTATGTCAATGCCGACTTTTTTTGCATCTGCCTGTGTTGCTTCAGCATATAGCGGAAGTTCCGCGCGTCCGCTATAATACACGAAGGTCAAAGACAATGGCTGTCCATCCTTATCCACAATACCGTCACCGTTGGTATCCTTCCATCCTGCTTCAGCCAACAGAGATTTAGCCCGTTCCACATTATAAGCATTATCATCTTTTAGACTGTCAAACCCATAGTCTAAAGACGGAGGAACCGGAGCCTTACCGGTAAGGAAAGAGTCCTTAAGGAGTACCTTGTTATAAGTCGGGCGATCAAGTGCGGAAATGAGAGCCTGACGAACCTTAACATCGCTCAATGCTTTACCCGGTGCTTGGTTCACCTGTGCCAATACGGTACGCAAGGACGCCAATTCAGAAACATTAAATTTATCCTTTTTATCCTTGAATAAAGCCATATCGCCGGCAGAAATGTTAACGGCCATATCAATTTCACCGGATTGTAGTGCCAAAGCACGAGTATTCGGATCGTCAATGGTCGGAATCTCTACTGTCTTAAATGGTACCGCTCCATCCCAATAGTTCGGATTCGCTTCCATTACCGCCTTAGCTTTGGAATACGATTTTACAATATAGGGGCCTGTTCCGATAGGACCCTGTTTTGCATAATCGCGATCGGTTACGCTCGTATCAATAATGAGGAAAAGAGGGTCCGCCAACATTCCAGGTAAACCCGGTTTTGCTTTTGTTGTCGTAATTTTCAGCTCTTGACCATTTGCTTCCATGCGTTCCACTTCAAAGAATGTTTTTGCACGGTTGGACTTGGCGAATACGCGCTCAATGGATTTCTTTACCGCTTCGGCGGTCACCTTATTGCCGTTTGAGAACTTAGCCTTGTCATTAATCTTAAATGTCCATGTCATCTTGTCATCGCTAAGCTTCCAGCTCTCTGCCAACCAAGGCGTAGCATTCATCTTGTCGTCAAACTTAACCAATGTTTCACCGATGCCATAGCGCATAACTACCCAGCTGAAATAGTTATCCGTCGGCTCCAAGCTGTCTGCAAAGTTCGTCACGCCCACCTTGAGCACTTCTTTTTTCCCACCGGAGGACGCCTTGTCTCCACCACAACCGGCAGCAAATGCCATCATACCTACCATAGCTCCAATAAGAGCAAATTTCAGACTTTTTCTCATTTTTTTCTCCTTCTTTTGCCTGATATAGTATTTAAAATTTATCTTAACCGTGAAAAGTGTTTGCTTATTCTTCCTGTCTTGGATCTAGGACATCACGCAACGCATCTCCCCACAAGTTAAAAATCATAACTGTCACAAAAATGGCCAATCCGGGATAAATCATCAGCCATGGTGCCGTTTGCAAATGTTGGCGACCTTCATTCAGCATGAGTCCCCATTCCGGCGCAGGAGCCTGTGCTCCGAACCCAAGGAAGGAAAGGCCTGCCAACTCCATCATCAAAGAGCCTATGTCTGTAGCCGCAGTAATAACCGATACAGCAATCACATTCGGCGTAATATGTTTCCACAAAATATGCCAAGGTTTACCGCCGTTAACCACAGCCGCTTCCACAAAATCCCTTTTTCTAACCTGTAAAACCAAGCTTCTGGCCAAACGCGCATATTTTGTCCAGCTTACAATACCTACCGCTAAAACCGAATTAATGAGACTTCCTCCCATAATACCCGCTACGGCAATAGCCAAAATGAGCCCGGGAAAAGATATCATAATATCGGCAAATCGCATGATAACAGCATCTACTTTTCCTCCGAAATATCCGGATATAATTCCCAAAAATGTGCCCACTGTGAACACCCCTGCCACGAGAAGCAATACCCCGCTCAGAGAATACTGCGCCCCGTAGAGAACACGACTGAAGTTGTCTCTTCCCAGCTTGTCCGTTCCAAACAAGTGTTCCGCCGAGGGTTCAAGCAATGCATCTTTCATACTTGCCTCTACAGGACTATAGGGTGCCAAAAGAGGAGCAGACAATGCAACAACCACCAACAACAACACAAGAGCCGAAGTAACGGCAAAGGTGCGATTGGTTTTTAACCCTATCATGATCTTTTCCATGTTATTTTCCTACCTTTCGCAAGCGAGGATCGAGGTAATTATAAGACCAATCCACCAGTAAATTAATTACTAAATACATGAGA
>JBHAEC010000114.1:0-4093 GCA_041855385.1 Veillonellaceae bacterium | reverse complement strand
TTTTGATGGCAGGAAAATTGGCCAGATTGTATCATCACGGAAAAATGGATTCTGCATATGCATCAGGTAGTGATGTATATGTCGGAAGCGAACGGATTGTAGGTGCCGGAGATCACGGTACAGCCTCTGAAATTGCAAATCACATTAACAGTGCAAAGGGGAAAGCAAAATTAACGGAAGCAGAGGCGGAAAAGATTAGAGAAGCAAAGGAAAAAGAGCAAAAGAAACAAAGCCAGGGAAACGTGTTAAATAAGAAGAAAGCGGAATCTACCGAAAAGAAAGAAGACCCTGCCAATAAGGGAGAAAAGAAAAACGATGCAAAGAAGGTAGAGGAAAATAAACAAAAAGGAAGACTTCTTAAGATTAAGAGAACAGAAGAGTAAGTTTAGTTTCTTATAAAAGGAAAGAAACAGCAAAAGCCCTTGTTGTTTGCAGAAAGATCTTTTTATGAGAGTATGGGTCCTTCGGGAGAGTAGAAAAAGAGACAAGTTTACGGCTAAGCCTAAACTTGTCTCTTTTGAATTTGTGTGAGAATTACTTTTTTGCTATTTCTCCGTAAGCGACTAAAGGATCACCTGTAGAGATGGCGAAGGCGGAAACCGTATAGAGTACAACTCCGTCAATTTCGGCATAATAATTGTGTAGTTCGTTGCCGAAAAGATCAATCATCGTACCTAGTTTATCTCCTTTTGAAACAAATTGTCCTGCTTTTATATCCGACTTCCAACCGCCACATTCATCCGCATTAAGATAAATAACATTTTCCACATGCATGGGATGAGATGTGCTAGATGGAGTGGTCTTCTCCGCCATGTTGAGATGAGATAAAATATTTATAACATCAATTTTTGTAGCATCTACATCTTCTCTCTTACAATAACCGGCACATCCACGTTCGATGAGGATGGCAGGGATGCCGTTAAGAGCCGAAAAGTTGTAAGCGCCTGTAGTAGCAAAGGACTTGACCATATAAGGAACATCGACGACTTCCGCTAACCCTCTTGATGAGGAGGCAACGGCTTCGGAGTGAACGCCCGCATAGTAGACATATGGCGTTAAATCCTCGTGTAAGTCACCGCCATGAAGATCCACGTGGTAATCGATATAAGGGAGAACTTGGGTGGTTATGGTGGCGGCAATTTGCTCGGAAAGAGTGCCTTGTGCATTGCCGGGAAATACGCGGTTTAGGTTTTTATTGTCTTCGGGAACGACATAGGGGCTACGAATCCAAAAGGCCTGTGTATTGAGGACGGGAAGAATGATGATCCGTCCTTTGAGTTCTTCCGGCTTCAATTCGTTTGCAAGTTCGATTGCACATAGAATCCCCACGTATTCACAGGCGTGTACACCTGCTGTTAGAAGCAAAGCGGGACCATCCTCGGTACCGTTTATAATAGTAATCGGTATGGAGGTTCCGCTGGAATAAATGGGTAAAAATCCTTGTTTTTTTTCTCCCGCCTCTACTGTAAGTGGGCCTAATATAATTGCTGACATCTTGCGCTCCTTATGGTTTAAAATACGGAACAAAATAGTAATGGTACTGTTTTTAATGAGCCCTTTTTAATTGAAGATAAAAATAATAGATGAGTAAATTTGTTTAAGATTATACAGGTATCGTTAATCCTTCGTCAATTACATAAAAGTTTAGCTAAAAATGCATTAGAAAAAATATGCCTGTGAGTAGCTAAAAGCCGGATCTGCATACTATATTCTATATAATATCATTATACAGGATTAGCATTATAAATAATTGTTGACAACACTATTTTCTTTATACTACACTACAGTGTAGTACAAGTGTACAAAATAGTTATCATTTGACTTTTAAGGGTCTTGTATGAAAAGAAAGCAGGATGTTAACTATGCATCGTAGGTAAAAGGTGAAGTGCCCGGTAAAGAGGGACAAGAGTTACATAATAATATTGAACATTGCAAGTGTCGATAGAATATATCGTGCGTAAGAGGAAAACAGGTGAGATTCCTGTGCTGTCCCGCAACTGTAATGAGGAGTTGCCTCTAATAAGTCACTGAAGAAATTCGGGAAGGCTGAGGTTAACGATGAATCAGAGTCAGGAAGCCTGCTTGCAAGAAGATTCATGGGTATACTACGACGGATAGTTGGTGAATACGAGAGTGTAAGGTGTTATGCATTTATGCTTTTGGGTTATTAACAACGAACGATGGTATCATCCATGTTCGTTGTTTTTTATTTTGGTTTGGAGGAAGAACGAATGAAAAATGGTCGTCTCAAAGGGGTAATGAAATCATTGGGACAAATCATTATCGTGTTAGTCGGTATAAGTTTTTTGACTTTTGCGCTAATCATGCTGTCTCCGGGTGATACAGCGAAACTTATGCTGGTGGGTAATGAGGACATGATGGTCAGTCAAGCGGAAATAGAAGCGGTACGAAAGGAATTTGGTTTAGATAAACCTTTTATCGTGCAGTACTGGAATTGGCTACTAAAGGCCTTACAGGGAGACTTAGGGTATTCCTTCATGTCTAAACTCCCAGTGGTGGATAAGCTTTCCCAGCATTTGCCGGCCACGATATATTTAGCTTTGGCTTCTCTATTTGTTATGGTGGTCATTTCAATTCCTCTTGGCATATATGCTGCTGTCAGGCAAAATAGCGCATTTGATTATATTGTTCGCACGCTCACCTTTGTGGGTGTATCGGTTCCCAACTTTTGGATGGGGTTAATGTTTTTATGGTTTTTTGGATTGGAGCTGGGCTTGGTACCCATTGTAGGAGGAACGGTTAGCTTTGAGACTATTATATTGCCATCTTTAACTTTGGGGCTTGTAATGGCATCAAAATATACAAGACAAGTGCGTGCGACGGTCCTGGAAGAACTCCATCAGGATTATGTAACGGGGGCCAGAGCTCGCGGGATGTCCGAAGGGTATATTTTATGGAAAGAAGTCTTGCCTAATGCGTTACTGCCTCTCATAACACTTTTGGGTTTATCACTTGGAAGTCTTCTGGGTGGTGCTGCTGTTGTAGAAATGGTATTTGGATGGCCGGGGCTCGGTCGCTTGGCGGTTGAAGCGATTATGTATCGCGATTTTTACCTGATTCAGGGAGATGTCCTTTGGATTGCTCTCATGTACTTGGTAATTAATTTACTGGTGGATTGGTCTTATAATTACCTTGATCCTCGCTTGCGAAAGGTAGGGAAATAACATGGAAAAGATCATGATAGGATTAAAAACCAATCGCACCTTTGCCGTTACTTCGGTTCTTGTGTTGTTGCTGGTTGTTGTTGCGTTGTCGGCTCCTCTTTTGGCACCCTATAGTCCTGTAGAGGCGAGCATGAAAAATGCATTGCTTGAACCGTCGGCGGAACACTTGTTTGGAACGGATAAGCTGGGAAGGGACAACTTCAGTCGTGTTCTCTACGGAGCGCAGTATTCGTTGAGCGGTGTATTGCTTCTCGTGGCAGGGGTGTTCACGGTGGGTACATTTTTGGGAATTATATCCGGATATTTCGGGGGAAAAATAGATGCCGTTATTATGCGATTTGCCGATATTATGATATCCTTTCCCGGGCTCATTTTGGCTATTGCCGTAGCGGGTATTATGGGAGGAAGTCTCATTAATTCAGTTTTAGCGGTAGGTATTGTAAGCTGGACAAAATATGCGCGTTTGGCCAGAAGTTTGGTTTTACAGGTTAGAAAAAGGGACTTTGTGGAAGCGGCGGTGGTTAACGGCGGAAAACCTTGGCATATTTTGTGGAAACACATTACGCCGAATGTGATTGCCGTATCGGTTATTACTGCGGCTACAGATATAGGCTCTTTGATGATGGAGTTGGCAGGACTTTCCTTCCTCGGGTTCGGAGCGCAAGCTCCTGCGCCGGAATGGGGGCTCATGCTGAATGAAGGTCGCCAACATTTGCAAACGGCACCATGGCTGATGATTTATCCCGGATTGGCTATTTTTTTGACAGTTATGATTTTTAACTTGTGGGGAGATGCGTTGCGAGATGTCTTAGATCCAAGACAGGAAGAATAAGCAAACACTTTTCACGGTTAAGATAAATTTTAAATACTATATCAGGCAAAAGAAGGAGAAAAAAATGAGAAAAAGT
>JBHAEC010000113.1:0-5297 GCA_041855385.1 Veillonellaceae bacterium | reverse complement strand
TTCTTTGACTAAGCGACCTATTTCTCGGCTCAATGCGGTACGGCACACATTGAGTACATCGGCCATTTCCTGTCTTGAGTGGGGGAGTTTAAGAGTACGGGATTGTTGTTTCTTATGAAGATCTTGCAGATACGCAAAGATTTTGTGACGCATACTTTTAAGAGAAAGATAGTGAACTTTTCGGGTAAGTAAAATTGCTTTTTGCGATAAATCATGCAGCAAATTTAGGAGTAGCTGCGTCTGATACGGTGCACAGCCTGGTACAAGGCCTGTAAAAGCGGAGGGGGGCAAAAAAAGCACCTTCGTAGGAGTGACCGTTTGGATGGTAGCGGGCCAAAGAGGGTTTTCGGTAAAAAGTAAGACTTCACCAAACATATCAGGAGGAGCAAAATCTGACACGATAGAGCGATGTCCGGCAATATTTTCTCTCGTAAGAAGTACTTTTCCCTCCAGAAGGACGCCGATTCCCTCCATGGGGTCCCCGGACAGGGCAACAAAACTGTCTTTTTTATAGCTTTTTATTATTACACTGGCCTTACTTAAAAAAATATCTATTTCTTCCTTTGTTAATCCATGAAAAAGTACAGAGCGGCTTAATACGTCAAGATGTTTCGGATCCATAATATTGTTCCTTTCTCTTAAGTCGAACAGATCAGAATACAAAATTATTTTGGTTTATTCAAATTTACGATACCGAAAATATGTTGCTGAAGCAACATATTTTGTGGTTTAAGTATACTATACTGATTTATATAAAGAAAGGGTTTTCCCTATGTGATATGGCAAGTGCTTTGGCACTGAAAGGAGTGAAAAATATGAGTATGTTTTGTTATCAATGTGAACAATCTGCTAATCCCGGAGGTTGTACGATACAGGGAGTATGCGGAAAGACTGCACCTGTGGCTAATAAACAAGACGAGCTGACAAGTGCATTAATCGGATTGGCACGTGCAGGTATGGAAAAAGGAGAAACCGCAGAGGCTACAAGATTGCTCAAGCAAGGGCTTTTCATGTGTGTAACGAATGTTAATTTTGATGAGGAACGTGTACAAGCGCTTATTGATGAAGTCCATGTCTGTCGAAACAGCCTTGATCCAGAGGCAAAGGATTTTGAGTGGGAGGCGTTGTGGAAAGGTGAAGAGGATATAGTTTCATTGCGCTCAACCTTGCTCTTGGGTATGAGAGGAATGGCGGCTTATGCATGGCATGCAACGGCTCTAGGCTATGAGGACGAAGAGGTTAATACGTGGTTTTATAAAGGTTTGGTAGAATTTGCCAAAGACCATAGCGCGGAAGAATGGCTATCGCTACTAATGGAATTTGGTCATGCCAACTTGAAATGTATGGCTTTGCTCGATAAGGCAAATACGGAGACATACGGCACACCGGAGCCTACAAAAGTAACTCTCACGATTGAACCGGGGCCGTTTATCGTTGTGACAGGGCATGATCTTCACGATCTTAAAATGCTACTGGAACAGACGGAGGGCAGTGGCGTAAATGTGTATACTCATGGTGAGATGTTACCTTGTCATGCCTATCCGGAACTAAAAAAACACGCTCACTTAAAGGGAAATTTCGGCACGGCTTGGCAAAATCAGCAAAAAGAATTTAACAATGTGCCGGGAGTATTTTTCTTTACAACAAATTGCATTATGCCACCTAGAGACAGCTATAGTGATCGCGTATTTACTACGGATATGGTAGGGTTCCCCGGGCTTGGACATGTAAAAGCTGATGAGAAGGGACATAAGGATTTTTCGGCACTTATCGCCAAAGCGAAAGAATTAGGGGGATACAAAACGGCGCAAGAATTTACAGGCATTAACGGCGGGCATGAAGTAATGACCGGTTTCGGACACGGTGCAGTTTTAGGTATTGCGGATACGGTTATTGAAGCAGTAAAATCAGGTGCTATTCGCCATTTCTTCCTCGTAGGCGGATGTGACGGTGCAAAAGTAGGGCGCAATTACTACACAGAGTTTGTTAAACAAACTCCGCAGGATACGATGGTATTAACTTTGGCATGTGGAAAGTACCGTTTTAACGATCTTCAAATTGGTGAAATTGGCGGATTGCCACGTATTTTGGATATGGGCCAATGTAATGACTCCTATTCGGCTATCCAAGTGGCGGTGGCTTTGGCCGGAGCGTTTGAATGTGATGTAAATGACTTGCCGTTGACGCTGGTGCTTTCATGGTACGAACAAAAAGCAGTGTGCGTATTGCTCACATTATTGGCACTGGGAATCCGCAATATTTATATCGGACCGACCTTGCCGAAGTTTTTCTCGTCCAACGTGTTAAATATTTTGGTTGATAAATTCCAGCTTCATCCTATTACGACTCCGGAAGAGGATTTAAAGGCTATTCTGGGCTAAAAGAGTATAGAGGAACGGCTTCCTGAAGGGAGCCGTTTTGCCTTAAAGAAAGTGATGAGTATTAGGGATATAGATTTAAGATAGTAAATTTCAATTTACAATAAAAGCGGATTACTAAATATCATTCTATGGAATCTATAGAAATATTTTTGAAAATATATTACACTAAAAAAGTGCGGTTTAATCGGACTTAACAGCACTTATAAAAGTGGACGAAGACAATTGTAAATGGGAGAACTCGTATTGGCGACAGCAAATAGAGTAATCATAAAGCGCTAAATATATGATGCCGGGGGAGTTCCTATACTTGGGGTGTATAGTTTATATAAGTTTAGTAGATTTAGCAGAGGAGGAGTAAGAGGAATGAATGACATTCAAAAAAAGGTGTGGGGAAGTGAATTGGACATTTATGCAGGATTTAAGGCTAAGAATGGAAAGAGGAACCCAAAATTATTAAAAGCCGTAGTTGTGGGTAGCGTAATAATGGGTAGTGTAGTGACTGGTACGGCTTTGGGTGCGGAAAATGTTGAAATAGCAGATGGAGCATCCGCAACAGGGACGGCAGCTATAGCCATAGGTAAAAACGCGCAGGCGACTAAAGTAGAGTCCATCGCTGTCGGTGAAGAGGCAAAGGCGGAAGGAGAATCGTCCGTAGCAATCGGTAAAGGTGCTCATATTAAACCGACTGCGGAAGTGAGAATTCCTTCTAATCCTAGTGGGATTTCCTCCAATGCTATTGCTATCGGAAGAGATGCAACAGCAGAAGGTATCAGCGCTATTGCGCTTGGAACTCAGGCAACAGCACTGGAGAATTCGGTTGTTATTGGGGTGAAAGCGACGGTTGGAACTACCGGATTTACTTCCGTAGCTATTGGCTCAAGCGCCGAAAGTAAAGGAATCAATGCAGTGGCTACAGGTGGAGAGGCCAAAGCTAATGCGAAAAATTCCTCTGCTCTTGGGCAAGCCTCACAAGTTTTGGAAGGGGCGGACTCCGGTACGGCTGTAGGTGATGGCGCCAAAGTATATGGAAAACAAGGAACCGCTGTGGGGGCAGGAGCAAAGGCGGGTACATTGGGAGATACTACAAAGGCTTCGGCATCCGCCTTTGGTGATGCGGCTAGGCACAAGGTAAAGCTGCTACGGCATTGGGATCCGGGGCTAAAGCAACCGTCGATAATGCTACGGCTGTTGGGAATCTCGCCAATGCTTCCGGTTGGGTAGGTCTGGCAGTAGGTTATAATTCCGGAGCATCGCAGGAAAGAGCGAGTGCTTTTGGCTCCGAAGCGAAGGCGGAAGCAAAGTATGCTCTTGCAATGGGATATAAAAGTAGTGCAAAAGGTGTGGATTCTATTGCTATTGGTTCAAGCAGTTCTGCTACAGGGATAAGCTCTATTTCCATCGGTAAAGGAAATGTTGTTAAAGGAAATTATTCCGGAGCCATCGGGGATCCATCCATTGTTAATGCAACTAATTCCTACTCTGTAGGCAATAATAATGCTATTGGCGGAGCAGGGACGGATAATGCTTTTGTTCTTGGGGGACAAAATAGTGTGGGAGCAACGGCTACTCGTGACGCAGATGGGGTTATTGATACTAACCAGAATCTGTCGGATGTTGCAAATGCAAGCCGTTCTGCTGTTGTAGGATATAAGAATACCGTTAATTCCGATAAAGTTATGGTTTTAGGTAATGAAGTTACGGTCGGTACAGGGAAAAGCGGTGCTGTCGTACTTGGGGATAACAGTGATGGAGCTGTGGAGGTAAAGGCAGTAAATTCTGTGAAGGTTGGACTTTTGGCATATTCCGGATTTGCGGGTAACTTGGGAAATCAGGCTACGGATGGAACTGTTTCCAGTGCAACCGACCAGGGGAGATTTGTTTCTATCGGTGCACAAGGGAATGAGCGCCAGCTTAAACATGTTGCAGCAGGTGAAATTAGTGCAACCAGTACTGATGCAATTAATGGTAGTCAGCTGAATGCAGTACTAGGAAATATTGGAAATATGGCGTCAACAACAGTGAATATTTTAGGGGGTAATGCAGCTGTTGCCGAAGATGGAAGTTTCAGTATGACGAATATTGGGGGCACGGGAGAATCAACCATTCATGATGCAATAGCTAAGGTAGCAGCAGCGGCGGATAAAAACCCTACTGTTTTGAGCGGCACAAATACCACGGTGACAGCTAATGCCAACCCGGCAGGATATACAGAGTATACTGTGAATTTAAATCCCAAAATAACCTTGGGAACCGATGCAGATAAAACAGTTGTAGTTGACGGTACGGCAGGAACTATTACAGCGGGTACGGGAAATAATACCGTTCTCATAGATGGAACAAAAGCTACCATAAGTGCAAATGGATCAGATGGTGCGTCGGTTGTTATGAACGGAAAAGACGGGTCTATCGCTCTTACGGGCTCAAATGGAGACAATGGCATGACCATTAAAGGGGCCCAAGGGGCTGCCGGCGTGGATGGCGCATCAGGAGATACGAAGACCCGAATCACTTACGAATACATTAAGCCTGACGGAACTCCAAGTACGGAAACAGTGGCAACCCTTAACGATGGTATGAAATACGGAGGCGATATAGGGCCAGCCATTAAGAAAAAACTTAATGAACAGATTGATATTAAAGGTGGTATCACAGATGCTTCTAAGTTGACCGACAACAACATTGGAGTGGTAGCCGATGGATCCGGTGTACTCATGGTTAAGTTGGGAACCGATTTGACGGGGCTTAATAGCATTGCAACGAGTTCCATTACAGCTGACGAATATAAAGTTGGTAACAAAGTCTATATTAATGATAGTGGTATTAATGCGAATGCCGAAAAAATTGTTAATGTTGCGCCGGGCGAAATCAGCTCAACGTCTACGGATGCAATTAACGGTTCTCAAATTTTCGGCATTG
>JBHAEC010000112.1:0-28603 GCA_041855385.1 Veillonellaceae bacterium | reverse complement strand
TCTATGAATTTCTTGATTTTGACCATTTCTATTCCATTTACGTGGTGTAGATATATACACACCGGGCCGTCAGAGAATCGGTTTAGGAATTCACCGAATTGACGGAGTATGGATAGCCGGATTTCACGTTCCGGCGGGAATGTCTTGTGTAGCGCCTGCCATTCTTTAGAGGCCTTAATCGTCATAGGTTTCCCTCCTTTACTAACTGACTGCACATGAGGTTGACCTCGGCAGCTAATTTTAATAACTGACGTTTTAGCTCCGCGTTTTCTTGTTGTACGGTGTCATGACTCCGTTTGAGTCGTTGATACTCAAAGGCGCCATATTCCGTACCTAACTCTACAAGGGCTAGCACGTCTTTTTTCCTAAATTTTATGCCGGGTAAGTTTTTACAAGGCTTCAGTTTTCCGCTTGCTTTCAGCTCATATACAGAGGAAAGCGCGATACCTAACACTTCCGCTGTCTCTTTTGCGGACAGCGTAACGCACTCCATAGTCACCCCTCCTTTTTTGTTTCCTTACAGTCCACACATTAGTTAAAAAAAATATCGTCACGTTCTGCGCTGTCTATATTTAGTAGTTCGCACAACAGCACAGTTTCGCTGTGTCTAAACTCCGATTTTCCCGACAGCTTGTTATGGAGCGCTTGCGTCGTTATGCCAAGGGATTCGGCAACGACAGTTAGCTTAACTCCTTTCTGCGCTATTTTATTGGAGAGTTTTTTTAGGTTCATACAGATCACCTCCTTTTTGTTTACCTACACGCCACAAATTAAGAATAACGCAAAGTAGATTTAAAGTCAATTTTTTTTTAAGAAAAAACCAAAAAAAATTGATTATCACGCTCCATATATGTTATTATCTATATAAAAGGAGGTGCCTATGTATGGAACGCACTAAGGAAACTATTTATGACAGGATTAGGAAATTGCGGGTGAAACTATGTATGTCGCAGGAAGAGCTGGCGTTAAAAGTCGGCTACACATCTAGGAGCACGATACACAAGATAGAGTTAGGTAAAATCGACTTACCCAATTCAAAAATTCCGCTTCTTGCCAAGGCATTACGTACTTCTACCAGGTACCTTATGGACGGCGACGAGAAAGCCGTGGAGACAGTAATACAAAAACCTGCATTTGATATTGGAGAGGAAATCGAAAAAGCTACTATCTTCTTTGATGGCCTTGAATATCCGCTTGACGAGGCTAAGCGGGCCATGCTTAAGAAGTTGATTAGGGTAACGGTAGAAGAGGAACAGAATAAATGAAAAAGCTCTTACCCGGTGTAATAGATATTATTCATAGGTACGAAACGAATGATCCAGTCGAATTGGCACAAAAATTAGGGTTTAAAATCGTGTATAAAGAGCTACGAGCCTTAGGTGTTCGAGGTATGGCCGTTAAGCTCTTAAATGTGCAGTATATTATCGTAGATAGCGCCTTACCTAATGATGTAAAGAACGTAGTTATTGCCCACGAGATTGGGCATATTTTCTTGCACGGGCTACTTAGTAAGGTCATTGATTTCCACGCGCTAACCAAGGAAGAGAAAGATTATAAAGAGTTTGAGGCTAATAAGTTTGCATTTTTGCTTATCTCGCATACTTGCCTTAGAAACAATCGAGATATGATAGACGGCATTCGGTACGAGGAAAAATTAACAGTAGAGGGGGTTATTGAGTTGCTAAAGGTATTTGAACGCACAGTTTGTTTTATTGATAGTGGAGCGTATATTTAGCCGGAGAGGAGTGAGTAGTATGAGATTTAGGCTTAGAGATTGGACAACGGATACGGTATTTGGGTTATTTACTTTGACGTTTATCATAACTTCGGTGCTGGTTTATTTGGCTGAAAGATTTAGCGGTGCAGGGTGGTATATTTTAATTGGTGGGTATTGGGTTGGTTATGGAGCATTACGCTACTTAGTCATGAAAGATTTCGATAAACAGTATCCTATATGGGTGGAGATAGGGTACCGAGAATTTCAAGAATTCAGTAATCGTTGGGAATAAGGTCATATGCAACATAATTTGACAGTACGAAAAAAAGACAATGGCTATCAAGTCATTGTCTCTTATAAAGACCGCTTTGGAAAATGGCGGCAAAAATCCAAGCAGGGATTTAGTACGCAACGAGACGCCAAATTGGCGGCTAACGATATAGTGGACGAGGTAAGGCAATCTAGTCAACTAACGACAGATAAGGCACTTCAAACAATTACACTTGGCGAATTTTGGGAGCTGTATAAACTGGATAGGGCTACTGAACTCCGAGGCAGTACCTTACGCACCTATGAGTGCGCGTTTAGGCGATTAGGCAATCTAGCAGATGTGCAGGTAAGGGAGCTTACACCGATACTACTTACTCGCCAAATCAACGGCATTAAGGCGGCGCCTAGAACGATAAACTTATCAATTTCCCTCATCAAGCTTATATGCAAACACGCCAAATACTATAACATCATTGCAGATAATCCGGCGGAAGAGCTAACAAGCAGAAAAACAGACAGGCCAAGACTGCACATCCTATCACAGGATACGCTAGATTCATTTTTTGAAGCTATTAAAGGCAAGGTACATGAACCGGCATATGTTAAACTGGCGATAGCACGGTATACAGGCATGAGGTACGGAGAAATTGTCGGGCTTACGTGGTCAGATATCGATTGTAAACAGGGGTTTGTAGACGTACACAGGCAGTGGGGACGGATATCGGAGACCGAAGCAGGGTTTACTAAACCAAAGAGCAAAAACGGAATCCGTCGTATTCCGATTCCGACTGCGTTGATAGCCATTTTACAGGAGTACAGGCAACGCCCTACCCATATATCCGGAAGGTTGTTTTCTGATAAATGGGCAGAATCCAACAGTGTCAACTACATACTACGGCGGTATCTGCCTGGTACTTCTGTGCATGATTTTAGACACACCTACGCTACCCGGTTATTAGCCGAGGGCATGGATGTAAAAACCGTAGCAATCCTGCTCGGGGACTCGGTCAGCACAATCATTAATGTGTATCTGCACTATTCCGACGAAATGGAAGCGAAAGCAAAGAAAACCATTGAGCGTATGTTTGCGTAAAATTTTTGACGAATTTTTGACGAAATTAAAAAGGAGCCAGTAAATAATGACAAAATCCATACATTTACGAAAAGTAGCTATTATAGGAACGGGACATGTAGGGTCTCATGTTGCCTTTGCACTTGCTACACAAGGAGAAGTAGATGAGTTATACATGGTAGATATTGATAAACCTAAGGCTATTTCTCAAGCTCGTGATATCAATGATGCCGTAAGCTATTTTCCTCACCATGTGTATGCTAAAGCATGCGAAATAGAGGATTGCACCGACTGCGACATCATGTTTATCTCCGCCGGGCCCCTTCCCGACTTAACACAGGATCGACTGGACACATTGGGGTCAACCGTTGAAGTTCTAAAAGAAATAATTCCTCGCATAAAGCGGTCCGGTTTTAACGGAATCATCATCAGTATTTCAAATCCTGCCGATGTAGTCGCTGCATACATTCAGCAAGAACTTAACTATCCTACACATAAAATCATTTCTACCGGGACCGCCCTCGATTCCGCACGCCTTCAAATGCTTCTGTCGGAAACACTCAAGGTGAGTCGTAAAGCGCTCACTGCATATGCTATGGCGGAACACGGTAGTACGGCTATGGTTCCATGGTCACATGTAGGAATTGGAGGTAAATCTCTGACAGAATTACAAAAAGAAATGCCTCATCGTTTCCCGGACTTCAACAGAGAGCAAATGGTGGCCGATATGAAATACGGAGGATATCTTGTATTGAAAGGAAAAGGTTCTACCGAATTCGGGATTGCTACTTCTTCCGTGGAACTGGTAAGAGCTATTTTCCACGACGAGAAAAAACTTCTTCCTTTTTCCTGTTACCTGGACGGGCAATACGGACAGCATGAAGTATTCGCTTCTGTTCCTGCTATCATAGGAAAAGACGGCGTTGACTCAATCATCGAGATCCATATGACAGAGGATGAAAAGGCACTTTTTGATTCTTCCTGTGACGTTATCCGCAATCATTTGCGCAAAGCAAGCGATATGTAAAAACAAACCCCTCTTTATGCCGAGACACTATCATCTCTTAGACATAAAGAGGGGTTATTTTATTTTATTTTCTCTTTTCTTTACATACCCACCAATCCGGACCTTCGTAAATCCGAATATTTTCTGCGGGAAGTTCCTTTATTCTCTTTCGTATGTGCTCCCCCCTAAAGGAAAAATCGGGATCAAGCTCCTCTAAAGGGAGAAGTACAAACAGTCGATCCCAGAAACGCAAATGAGGTACCGCCAACTCTTCCTCCTCAAGGGTTTCTTCAAGGCAATATATAATATCCAGATCGATTGTTCTGGGCCCCCACACAACTTCTCTTTTCCGCCCTCCGGACTCTTCCACCTGTTGCAAAATACGAAACAACTCCTTAAGGGACGTTTTGGTCTGTAGTTTGCAGAGAGCATTTAAAAACTCCCTTTGATTCGTATAGCCCCATGGCGGAGTTTCATACAAAGAAGAACACGCAAGAATGCGCATCCCCTCATAGGACTCAAGCTGACTTAATGCCCTTTTTAAATGCTCTTTTCGCTCTCCCACATTGGAGCCCAGTGCGATGTAGCAGGTAATCATACTTGTCCCCTATTTATTGTTACTTCTGCGTAATCCATGATTCCCGGTACCGGTGCGGACGGTTTTCTGACAGATACAGAAACGCCCACCACATCGCGCTGTGATTCCCATATTTTTTCACATACAACCGTAGCCAATCGCTCCAAAAGACGGTAAGATTCGCTTTTCATTACTTCATCCACCAGGGCGTATACATCGGCATAGCTCACCGTGTCTTTTACATCATCACTCTGTCCGGCCTTACTTAAGTCTAATGCCAGGGCTACATCCACAAAAAAACGCTGTCCCAACTGGGTTTCCTCTACCAAATCACCATGATACCCGTAAAAGGCCATATTTTTCAAGACAATCCTGTCCATTATTCCACCCCCGTCAACACATCGGCCACACGAACAATGGGACTAATCATCTTTACATTATGTACTCGCACGATATTAACATTCTGTACAATTCCTGCCACGACTACCGCCCCTGTTCCCTCATCTCTCTCTGTGGGTGGCACCCCCTGTAATATTTCTCCGATAAATCTCTTTCTGCTGGGAGCCAAAAGTACCGGATATTCCATCATGGTGATTTCATCAAGACGCTGAATAATTTCGATATTCTGTGCTGTGTTCTTCCCAAACCCGATGCCCGGATCAAGCCAAATATTTTGATGTAAAATACCTGCTTTCTCTGCTATATTGACAGAGCGAAAGAAAAAAGCCTTGATATCTTCCATGATATCCCCATACTTTTCTTCCTTCTGATTATGCATAATTACAACCGGCACTTTATATTGAGCCGCTACCGCCGCAATTTCCGGATCATATTGCAGGCCCCAGATATCATTTAATATATGCGTGCCTTGAGACAGTGCATAATCTGCCGTTTTGGCACGATATGTATCAATTGATACCGGTATGGTCGCCACTTCTAAAACGGACGGCAAAAGTTCCCTCATTCTTTCCAATTCATCATCTATAGACATGGGAATATATCCGGGCCTGGTCGATTCCACTCCGAAATCAACAATATCGGCACCGTCTTGAATTAATTGTAGCATATGGTTTCTTGCCGTTTCGGGAGTATTATATTTTCCCCCATCGGAAAAGGAGTCCGGAGTTCCATTAAGAATCCCCATAATGATGGTTTTATTCCCCAACTGCAACTCTTTCCCATCATGCCATTTATAGCGTCTATACTTTTGCATTTTCTTTTCCTCCCTGAAACAACAGTAACGCTTCCTCCCTCTTTTCGCCACTTGAAGACAAAACCCCCCGGCTCTCTACAGTTACAGCCTTTGTTCCCGGCTTAACCTCACCAAGCATAAGCATACAAAAATGTTCTGCTTCAATGCGTATCATCACGCCTGTTGCGGACAAATCCATTTCTATGGCGTCTGCAATTTCCCTCGTCATTCTTTCCTGTAACTGTGGCCTTCGTGCCATTATCTCTACCAGCTTGGCCAACTTACTGAATCCGGCTACACGGCCATTCTCTGCAACATATGCGATATCAACAGTTCCAAAAAAGGGCATAAGATGATGTTCACAAACGGAATAAAAGGGAATCCCCGTAACCGCCACTATACCTCGGTATTCCGTGGGAAACACATCCCCCCAAAGAGAGGATGTATCCTTACCTCTGCCGGAAAACAAAGCCTCATACAGCGCCACCACCCGTTGAGGGGTCTTTTCCATATTTTCGTCCTTCAAATTGATGCCCATAGATTCTAAAAAGCTTGCCATACTTTCCACTGCTTTTTTATTCATGACTATCCTCTACACAATCTTCGTCGTCCAGTCTTCTACATTCCATATGTCCGTTATCCAAGATTCATAAAACTCCGGCTCATGGCTTACCAGTAAAACCGTTCCTTTAAACTCTATAAGTGCACGCTGCAATTCTTCTTTTGCAGCCACATCCAAGTGATTAGTCGGCTCGTCCAGCACCAACACATTATAAGGCTCCTGCATAAGCTTACACAGGCGTACCTTTGCATTCTCCCCGCCCGACAAAACTTGCATCTGTCCGGTAATATGCTCATTGGTAAGTCCGCAACGAGCCAATGCCGCACGAACCTCCGCATTCGTCATAGCAGGGAAGGCATCCCAAATATATTCAAGCGCAGTCTGTCTGTTCTGCCCTATATCTTCTTGTGCAAAATATCCTACCTGTAAAAATTCACCCTTTTCAATAGATCCGCTTAGGGAAGGAATCATAGAAAACAAGGTTCTAAGAAGAGTAGTCTTTCCTAATCCGTTCACCCCTCGTATAGCTACCTTCTGCCCTCTTTCAAGCACTACTTTAACCGGCTTAGTCAAGGGCTCATCATAGCCAATTACTAAATTTTCTGCCTGAATAATAAAACGACTCGGAGTGCGTCCTTCCTTAAACCCGAAGGATGGTTTTATTTTTTCCTTAGGCTTATCCAGTATTTCCATCTTTTCTAAACGCTTTGCCCGTGAGTTTGCCATTCCTCTCGTAGCTACCCTGGCCTTGTTCCTGGCTATAAAGTCCTCCATGCGGTCAATTTCCTGTTGTTGGCGCTCATAAGCCCTTTGCTCTTGCACTTTTTGCATCTCATACGCCGCCAGGAATTGCTCATAGTTCCCTGTGTAGCGAGTAAGTTTTGCTCGTTCTACATGATAGATAACATTCACAACGGCATTTAAAAATTCCATATCATGGGATACAAGTATAAAAGCGTTTTCATAGGCTTGCAGATATCCCTTAAGCCACTGTATATGTTCCGCATCTAAATAGTTGGTCGGTTCATCCAATAGCAAGATCGTCGGCTTTGACAGTAACAGCTTGGTCAAAAGGACCTTCGTTCTTTGCCCTCCACTTAAATCTGTAACATCACGGTCAAGACCGATATCTGCCAATCCCAATCCTTGTGCTACTTTTTCTATGGTGGCATCAATCTCATAAAATCCGCTTTGCTCCAGTATTTCCTGCCACTCGCCAACCTGGTCCATCAAGATATTCATGCGGTCTTCATCACAATTTGCCATCTCTTCATAAGCATCCAATATCTGCTTTTCAACAACGAAGAGTTCCTTAAAAGCAGTACGTAATACCTCGCGAATAGAATGTCCTTTTGTTAATACACTATGCTGATCCAAATATCCCACCGTTACACGATTGGACCACTCCACTTTGCCTTCGTCGGGTTGCAAAGCTCCGGTGATAATATTCAAAAATGTAGATTTTCCTTCTCCATTGGCGCCAATAAGACCAACATGTTCTCCCTTCAGTAATCGAAAAGAAACATCATCCAATATTTGCCTTGCTCCAAATCCATGTGTCACATGTGATACGGTTAAAACACTCATCAGTACCCCTCAGTAAACTATATTTTTATTATCGTTTCATTTTACCTTACGCCGACCTCTTTCGTCTACTCGTAAGGTTGTCATAACCAACCTAATCGCCCAAAAACGACCCCCAGAAGTGCAAACATTCCCAGTGTTTTTATCACATCAAGTTTCAGTACCTGAAGCACATAAAGAGCACATAAAATCAAAAGCAATGCACCTATATTAATCCCACTTAGATCCTTAGGCACCCCTTCCTTTCCCCATAGAAGCAAAGTAACAAATAATACTCCCGCTGAGGAAATAAGGGCTACTACGGCTACGCGAAGGCCATTAAGAGCCCCCCTTATTATTCCAATATTGCCATAAGCTGAAACAATGGATCCCAGGATAAGCATAATAAATATGGAAGGCGTCACAAACCCAATCGTTGCCGCAATAGCGCCACCTATTCCGGCTTGCCTCGCCCCCACAAAAGTTGCTGCATTAATCCCTATCGGCCCCGGCGTCATTTGAGATAAAGCAAATACATCTATCAATTCCGACATGGTCATCCATTGATGATATTCCACTACCTGTGCCTGAATAAGAGGCATAGAAGCATATCCTCCGCCAACGGCGAACAGTCCGACTTGTAAAAAACTCCAAAACAACTCTACATAAATCATATCAAATACCTCACCGCTATTGTTGCAAGAATAGTAGCCCCACACAAGCGTTTAAGATAACCAAATACATAATATTTATATCCCAAAAATTGTGTGCTGCGAAGGTTGTAATCAGGAGAATAAGGGGTAAAATTGCTTTACGCCTTATCTCTCTTCTTAACAAATCAACTGCTACGCTTATAATAGCTGCAGTAGCAGCACACTGCATACCTGTCAAAGCCATTTTTATGTACGCATTCCCAATAGCCATGCTGTAAAAATAAGCTACCAAAGTAAGAGTAATAAGGGGAGGCAAAATAGTAGCCAACACCGCACACAATAGCCCTGTTATACCTCCAATACGGTATCCCAAAATAACGGCCGCATTTACGGCTATAACACCGGGAGCCGCCTGTGCAATAGCCACTAAATCCAGTGTTTCTTCATCATTTAGCCAACCATACTCGTCCACAAATTTCTTTTTCAAAAGGGGGACAATAACATAGCCTCCCCCCACGGTAAAAGCACTGATTAAAAAGGTCGATACAAAGAGTCGCTTATAAAGTCCCAAACTCTGCGTTTCGTATTTCATATCTTCGTTCCTATGCATAAAGACCCTCCTCTCCCTTCTTTGTCAGCTTTATACTTCAAACTTTAGATTCTGTATAAGGAAAACATATCAAACTGTTTGCCACCAGACTAAAACTTACTTCACTGCCAAGCGGAATAGCCCAATGTGGCGTACCATGTCCGGCGGGAAGAAAAAAAACAAATTTTTCTTCTCCTTCCGACTCTTTTTGTAACAATTCCATAATTCTAGCACTGACATCATAATTTTTTTCTTCTTCCGAATCATCTTCTTCTGCATTACATTCCGTAAATGTTCCTAGCGCCACCGCTCTAACAGCCCTAAAAATCCCTTGTAGTCTCAACTGTTCCAGCATGCGATCTACTTTATACGGTGGCTCCTTTATCTCTTCCAAAAAAAGAATTTGACCCTTCATAAATGTTTCTGTCAATCCATATGGTGTGCCGGCCAAGCCTGAAATCAAGGTTAAGTTTCCCCCAAATATGCGGGCTCCTTCTTCATGGGTGCTTACCTCTCCCATGGCGTATCCGGGGAGTGGTGCAATCACGCGCGTGTCCCCTCTTAACAACTCTAACTCATGTGTAAAATCCTCCGGTCTGTCCTTAAGAAGATCTACACCCATGGGACCGTGATAAGTTATCAATCTACTATGCACATGAAGTGCGCAATGTAAAGCCGTGCAATCACTGTATCCCAAAAAAGGCTTTCTTTTATTTCTTATTCCTTTGTAATCCAACAGATCTAAATACCTCATAGATCCATATCCGCCACGCACTGCAATGACCGCATCACAACAATCATCTGTCATAAGACGATTAAATTCTTCCGCCTGCTCCTCGGGAGTTCCTCCATACATGCCTTGACGGTAACAAGAATCACCAAAAACCACCTTATATCCCTCGTTTTCCCAGAGTGATCGAAGAGCTCCTAAATCTTCTTTATGGGCAGAAGCAGGCGCCGTAAATGCAACCGTACCACCATTCCGCAAAGCAGCGGGTTTTACCCAATCATTATTCATGCTTTTCACTTCCCCCTATTTTAAAGTCCATCTACATATCGTTTCATTTCTCTTCCCATAGCCGCTAACAATTGTATACCCGTCGCATTAGATGGCAAACGAGAACTAAGGACAATCATGGCATAGGTCCCCTTAGAAGTAATATAAAGCCCTCCGTCATGCTCTACAGATGGCAAAGATCCCGTTTTATGATAAAAGGGCGTTTCCCCCCAAAAGAATGGTAACTTATCTCTAAACTGCTGTCGCCCCAAAATTCTCCACAATTCAGCACCCAAAGAAGTACTGTGTCGCTCCTTATATACTTGCTCCAATAACAGCAATAGATCCTGTGCGGTCGTCGTATTTTCTTTTCCTTCTTTCACCGCTTCAAAGTCCATCATTACTCGACGAATGGCAGTATGCTTTAATCCCATTTGGAGGGCGTGTTCATTAATCATATCAGCTCCCATGAAGCGCACCAACATATTGGTTGCCTCATTATCGCTCAGCACCATCATAAGTCGAACCAATTCCAGCAAAGAAAACTCATGTCCCTCTTCCAGCTCCTGTAAAGCGCCTCCGCCTTCCGCCATATTATTTCCCTTCAGAGATAATCGCTGCTGCAAGCTAACTTTTCCCTCTCGGCACATAGACACGACTGCATGGCCGATAAGTAACTTAATCATACTGGCTGAAGGATGTATCATATCAGGATTTTCCATAGCACATATTTTCCCATCTTCCAAAGAAGCAAGAACATAAGAAATCAGAGGGCTTACTTCTCTACAGATCCCAACGCTCCCTATCCCTTCTTCTTTTGCGACTTTATGTATCGGTAAATGGTCAGCAATAATTTTTCCCAAAGATTCCTCAATCATCACGGTTATTCCCCCTACCTTTAGTTAGTCAAATTATATCATATTTCTCATTTTCTTTTATATCTCTTTAAACTGTCCTGTCAAAACATATCATTTCTGTATATTTACACATTCCAGTTTTCGATATAAAATGCAGTAAACAAAGTTGATATATTTCCCTCTTATTTTCAAAGGATTCTTCTATGAATAAAACTACTACGGTTCTCTCTTTACAAGACATGAGTGCTGTCGGCAGATGTTCTCTTACAGTCACGCTTCCCATTATCAGTGTCATGGGAAGTCAAGTAGTCCCTTTACCAACAGCGCTTTTAAGCAATCACTTAGGCTTTAGCCACTATCATATGGTAGACTTTTCTCCGCACATGCGCCCATTTATGGAAGCATGGAAAAAAAACCACTTTTCCTTCTCAGCCATAATGAGCGGCTTTTTGGCCTCTCCCGAACAAATCAACCTTGTCCAGGAAGCCATTTCCCTTTACCGGACAGATGATTCACTCGTTGTTGTGGATCCTGCCATGGCCGATCACGGCAAGTTATATTCCGTTTATACACCTGATATGGTAGAGGCCATGAAACAACTGGTTAGAGAGGCCGATGTCATTACTCCGAATTTTACTGAAGCGGCTCTACTTTTGGGTGAGTCCCCTTCTCTTAGCAGCCACTCCGAATCTTCTCTATTGACATGGGGAAAGCGCCTCTCCTTTCTCGGTCCAAAGCAAATTGTGATCACCAGTTTGTTCGAAAAAGAAGAGAAACTATTCACCCTGTCATACGAAAGACAAAAAGGAAAAACTACCCTTTCCGCAACCCCAAAAGTTAATATCGCTTTTCCCGGAACGGGAGATATTTTTGCGGCCGTACTGACAGGAGCCTTACTGAAGGGCAAAGCTTTGTCAGAGGCAACCGAACAGGCTGCACAATTCACCTATAAATGTGCATATCTTACGCAACAGTCTCATACCGATCCCAAATACGGGGTACTCTTAGAACCCTGCTTGCCATTATTACTCGATAATACCTATGTTAACAAGGAGATATAATTATGAAACTCTCTACAAAAGATATCATATATATCGGACTTTTAGCTGCTGTATGCGCAGTAGCCACCACCATTCGCATTCCCGGCCCTAACGGTGCTATGATTCACTTCGGATCAGCCGCCGCCTATCTCATTGCGCTTACTTTCGGCGGATACTATGGCGCCTTGGCGGGAGCTATCGGCTCCGCTTTCTTCGATATGTTTATGGGGCTATCTCATTACACAATTTTTTCTCTCATCATCAAAGGGACTACCGGTCTTTTATTGGGATACATGACGGTAGGGTTACAGCCACCCACTGTAGAAACGCCGAACTTGACTTTTCTAAAAATACTTATAGGAACCGTAACCGCCTCCATTATAGCTGCAATAGGTTGGTTTTTTGCCTGGTGGATTGTTATCCAAAGTGCCACCATCGCTTACGGACTAATCCCCTTCACGCTTTTAACAAGTGCAGTAGGTATCATATGTGCACTTTTGGCCGGACCAAAATTGCAAAAAATTGTACGTACATTTTTTCACGGATGATATTTACGCTCATTTCACATCTAAAACATTATCTCCCCCCGAGGCAAAAAAACGCGTCCCCCGGAATCAAAATAAATCCGGGGGACACGTTTATTTATTGTGCATTACACTGTAAAGCGATAAGATCTTCTTTTTCTCGCATAGCTTCTAACGTTTTATTCAAAAGTTCATCCAGTTCCCATCCCAAAAGTGCTGCTCCGTTAGTAATAATATCTCTCGAACAACCGGCCGCAAACTTTTTATCCTTAAATTTTTTCTTTAAACTTTTCAGTTCCATGTCTTTTACGGACCTAGATGGACGCATAAGCGCAGCGGCGCCAATCAACCCCGTCAATTCATCGGAAGCAAATAATACTTTCTCCATCACATGTTTTGGCTCTAAATCCACGCATATGCCGTAGCCATGACAACAGATAGAGTAAACCATATCTTCTCCTACTCCGGCAGCACGTAATATTTCCGGTGCTTTTTTACAATGTAATTCCGGGTACAATTCAAAGTCAATATCATGGAGAAGCCCTACCATACCCCAATACTCAACTTCTTCGGTATATCCCAGATGCTCCGCAAACCATCTCATAACCGCTTCCACGGTAAAAGCATGTTGTATATGAAAAGGTTCTTTATTGTACTTCTTTAATAAATCAATAGCTTCTTCTCTTGTTATTGTCGGTTTCATAAAGTCCTCCTTTTATAAAGACCATTGTAACATGACTTTTTCTCTGTGAACATCCTTTTCTTCACCTTCTAATTGTAATCTCATTAACCTCACAAAAGGATAACAACATTAAACTTGGGTAGGCAGATAGTATAAAATGTGTTATAATAAACCGCTTTAAATTTTATTAGGGGATTGCTATGGATATCTTTATTTCATTACTTAAAGCAACTGCCTTGTGTGCTGTTGCATATTATATTTGTCACTTTATCTTTCCAAAATATAGATTTTACAGACTCAGCATGCTGGGACGCCTAAGTCGGTCAGGCTTTTTCTGGAGATTGGTTTTTACGAACATTTTCTTATTCCTATTCACCGTGGTCATTGACCTTCTTTACGAGAGCGTAACTTTGCTTCCCTCCTATTGGCTTCTTAAATCGGTCGAGCTCTTGGGATATCAGGCATTTGCTATTCTTTTCGCTTCCTTTTACAGTCGCCGACTTCAAGATTTTGCCGTTCCGGGAATTATAGGGCTTGCTTGGACAGGATTTTTGCTGTTTTCCGCTTTTTACGGAGTTGTAAAATCTACGGCTCTTACGCAATCTATTGCCGCATGGATTGGTAACATTATTCTTTTTGTAATTCCTGGCACATCCGGACCTAATCCATATGGAAGCGGTCCCGGAGTATACGGCCCTCCAAAAAACGGAATAAGCAGCTTCAGACACAGAAGAAAAACCTCTATGTAGTTTTTTTTAATTAACAGAAACTACATGGAGGTTTTATTTTTCGATATATAGTGGTTTTATCCCATTAGAAGAACCCACTCAATAAATGTGCACACTACATAGGCAATAACAAACTTTACCTTCTGCTTACGGTTCCGATCTTCATCGACAATTTTAAGGCGTTGCGCCAAAAATCTCTTATCTCTAATTTGAAGAAGAAGTTCTTTTATCTTCTCTTGATAATCCGCATCCAACCGTATTCCACCCTCTCTCAACTTACTTTGTTGATTGAAAATACGGCGATGCAGTTTCCTCATCTGAATTTTAATGTTACTGTGAATAAAGACACTCTTCCATGCCTTCCGATTGTCGAAATACATGTATATGTACCTCGGAATATTCATCACAAAGAAACTAAAAAGTAAAATACCGATAGATATTAAAAAATACGTAGAAAAAGAGAACTCCACCCGCTGTACGGGAAGATAATGATGCAAAATAATAAAACTAATCCATACGCCTACCGGAAGTAATAAAATAGCAATAATATCAATGGAATGAAGCCAGTTCGTCTTGCCCGGCAAATCATTCAAAATAAAAGTTTCCACCTCTTGATGAAAAGCATAATAATCTAAATGGAGCACGGATTGTCCCGTTCTCGCATTATACAGCATAATGGGGCCTTTGCTGTTACTGTCCCGTGGCGGTAAAGGAATAAAGTGATGAATATCGCTTTCCGGTACCATATCAAATCGCAGCACCCCGTTTTTCTCAAAACGCATAGTTGAGCCGGAGTTACCGATAGAGAAGGGATTAAAAAAAGTTCCCAGAAAACTCATTATCCATTTTCCCATGAAATGAATAATCGAATTAAAAATGAAATACCCCGTATCCAAGGTAGGAATGTCCACTTTTAGTTCAAAGGTAGAAGAATAGTCATCAAACCACAAGTCTTCTATGGTAAAATTAGCACTCATAACATTGCCGAAACGAGTAATAATGCCCATATATACAGAATTATTGGGTTCAAACTCGAAGGTAATGGAGTGAAAAAACCAATGCTCTCTAAAGCGTGCTCGAAGCATGCGATTAATCATATCCTCTTCAATAGTAAGAATTCTATGGTCATAAAGTAACTTACCGTCTTCTCCGGTATCCGCCCCCGGAACGCTGTGAATGCGTGTTTTTTCCAGTTTTTCTTTTTTTCTAAAAGACCCAATTAAGAAGTCTTTTACTTTAGTCAATATCTTCATATGAATCTCCAAAAAAGGTATTGTCAGGTAAATTTTAGCACATATGCGAGATAATATCTAGAACAGCGTCTCGCCCCTATATTTGACCTTGTTTTACCTTTATGCAGGATGGATAAATATGTTATAATTAAAGGAATAGTACTCGAAAGGAGCCCACCTTGTTTATAATGAATTGGCTAAAATCACTATTTTCAAAGGGAGCCTCACCCGTAACTCCTCTCCCTCCCGAAGTCGAACAAGAAACTCTTCGGGAACAAGCCTTACTTGTAGAAGCTCGCAAGCAAGATGCCAATTGGTCCGACCCGGTCATCAATGACTATGAAGAGGAAATAAATGAATATTTTAAAGTTCTTTTTCCTCATAGAGAAACCAGAGTGTTTCATGAAATCTTATCGCACTCATTTCATGTGGACATCCATGTGCTTTATCCTACCGAGGAAGAGCCCTTTTATGTCCTTCATACTTCCGGAATGAGCACCTTACCTATGACTCTACCGCCTGACTTATTGCAGGACTACGGATACCTTAACCGTGCCGAACTTATGATGTTTCTTCCCGCCTCCTGGAATTTCGGTACCGAAGACACTCTAAGTAGTCACCTGCCTCCGGAAGTATTCTGGCCTATTTCTACAATGGCCTATATGGCAAGACTTCCACATGATCATAAAAGTTGGATCGGCTATGGTTTAACCCTACCGAATGGAGAGCATTATGAACCCTTTGCCTCCAATACCAAGCTTTGTGGTATCGCGTTAGTAGGCTTTGACGGTAATCTTGGAGAACTTACCACAAAAGAGGGGACGCGCATCCAAATTTACACTTTAATTGCCCTACACAAAGAAGAACTGCTCTTTAAAGAGGAACATGATATAGACACGCTAATGGAGCGCATCCTTCAAGAAACAAAGGGCAGCTTTATTCTCGATATTCACCGCAATTCTGCCATTTCTCCCAAAGAAATACGCTCCATGATGTAGCTATTATGTCATTACGAAATATTCATAGATTATATATGGTCCATAGAAATCTGAACATATCTGTAAAAGGCGCCTCTCCGGTTTATCAAATCGGCGTAGGTGCCTTCTTCTTTTATACTTCCCTTCTCCAAAAAAATAATTCGATCCATGTCGGCAAGGCCTTCTAATTGATGGGTAATATAAAGGACGGTTTTATTTTTCATCAATAGCCGAAGCGATTGATACATTTTTTCTCTCGTTATCCGATCAAGCCCTTCAAGCGGTTCATCCAACAGCAATAAAGGTCCATTTTTTAAATAGGCTCTCGCCAAAGCAATTCGCTGTCTCTGCCCTCCACTTATATGAGTGCCTCCGCTTCCCAACATGGTTTTCATACCTTGTGGCAAATTTTCTATATATCTGTCAAGGAGTGCAAAACGGATGGCTTCGTTAATTTCTTCAGCTGTCGCCTCACTCTTTCCTATACGAATATTATCTTCAATATGGGCATGAAACAGATAAGTATTTTGAAAAACAGGACATATTTGCTCTCTTATAAAGCCAAGGGGCATAGATTTGCACTCTTTATCCCCTATAAAAATACGTCCTTCGTAATCGTAAAATCTGGAAAGCAACATAAAAAGAGTTGTTTTTCCCGATCCACTCGGTCCGACTATGGCTACCTTTTCTCCTGCCTTAACAAGTAAATTAAAATCCTTAAACAATATATTTCCATTATAAGAAAAGTTCATTTTCTCAAAAAGTATGGACGGTGGCTTTATACGTAAAGGATTATTCTTTGCTCTTATTATCCCATGTGCATCTTCATCAATACCTTTACATTCTTCCTCTACAACCGGGGAATGGTCATTTACCTCCTGTAAACGAAGCACAGCGCTTTTACTTTCTCCGTGATAGTGAAGCGCTAAAATTAATGGTTGTAATGATTCAAAATAAGCCTGAAAAAGAATGGGAAAGACAGCAATATATATGGCCTGTCCCTTTTGAAACAAGGGAATACTGATTATCAACGCCAACAGCATCACCGAGTTCATGATCCACTGAAACAAAGCCTCTCCTATCCAATTCCCTTTTTCTATCTTGTAACGATATTCCTCAACTTCCCGGAATTCATCAATAAGACTCTTTTTTATCGCCTTTCTTCTCTCAAAGGCTACAATATCCCCCATACCGTTCAGTATTTCCGCAAGTTTCTCTTTTATCTCGCCCCGCCTTCTAAGAAGTATCTTCGCGGCATACTCATTATGCTTGTATACCAATAAAGGCAGTAAAATCCCTGCCAAAACAAAAGCCGCCAACAACAACCAAAGATAGAGAAAACTGTAATGCGAAACATAGATACCCATACAAATTGTAATGAGCAGGGCTGTCACAGGCGGAATAAGGACACGCAAATAAAAAAATTGAAGCGTTTCTATATCGCCTACAATACGCCCTAACATATCCCCACTTCCGAATTGCCTAAAAATGGCGGGAGCCAGAGGTTCAAGTACTTTGTAAAACCATAGGCGAAGTGCATACAAACCTTGAAAAGCCATATGGTGAGAAACATATCTTTCAACATACCGACAAACAGCCCTCGTTATTCCATAAAAGCGTACACCTACAACCGCCAAGCTAAGTACTACAAGTTCAGGCCTAAGAGCTGCTGTTGCGATAAGCCAGGCGGATGTTCCCAATAGTAAAATGTTTGCACTTACCGTGAAGAAGGAAAAAAGCAGTGATAGCGCAAGAGAATATCGTGCAGGATGCAAAATGCCAAAAAGCAACTTATATGAATTCATGCATTTCGCCTCCCTTCTCTCCAAAATGGGATCTGCCCTTCAAATATACATTCATCTGTAAATCTAATTGCTTCGCTTCACCTCTGGCAACAACTTTCCCATCTTCCATCACAATTACCTCATCGGAGGGAATAATGGAAGAACGTCGATGAGTAATTAATAAAACAAGCTTATTTCGGCACAGATGATTAAGCCCTTCTTTAACTTCCATCTCTGTTTCTACATCCAAATGTGCTCCCGCCTCATCCAAAACAACTACGGAAGACGGTTTTAACATGGCCCTTGCAATAGACAAGCGTTGCTTTTCTCCTCCCGAAAGACCCGTACCCCCTTCTCCCAATATAGTATCAATACCATCTGGCAGGCCATTTATAAATTCTTCCGCTTTCGCTAAACGGATAGCCTGATATATTTCCTCCTCCGTGGCCTCTCTTCCTAAAAGGATATTTTCTCTTATCGTCCCTCTTTGAATATACGGTCTTTGCGGAACGACCGCCACTTGTTCTCTCCACCACTCTCCATCCAAAGAAAGAAGATTCCTGTCATTTACCATAATACGACCTTTTGACGGTTCCAACAAACGTAACAATAACTGCCCCACCGTACTCTTTCCGGCACCACTTTCACCTATAAGGACAACTCTTCTTTCTTTATTTAAAACAAAATGTATATTTTCCACAGCCAAAGATGTGCGTTCAGGATAAGTATAGCTCAGATCCTCAATGTGAATGGCTTCAATTGTTTCCTCCAATTTCTCGGTTTTAGCGCCAGGCTCCTGTAACATAATATCCAGATACGCCTGCAGTGCTTCAAATGCGGTATTCCCTGACATTCCCGTGTGGAAAAAGGTTCCCAACTGCCTCAAAGGAGCATAAAAATCGGGTGCTAAGAGAAGTATAAAAAAAGCGGAAAAAAATGACACTTCTCCATAGAGAAGGGCAAATCCCGTATATACCGCAATAAGAGCTGTACTGATAGTACTCACCAGTTCCAGCACTAAAGCGGATAAAAAGGCAACGCGAAGCACCGATAAAGTTGCATCCCTGAATTCAGCGGATAAACGGGCAATCACATTTAGTTGTTCCTTGGATCGATTAAAGAGTTTAAGTGTTTCTATGCCTTGCAAAACATCAAGGAAATGGCCGCTCAACACGTTCATCCTTCGCCATTGCTTTTGATTAAGCTTTGCCGCCGATTTACCGATGAGAATCATAAAAAATGGAATAAGAGGATAGGTAATAAGCAGTATAAGGGAAACCCATGGTATTGCATCTACAATAGCTATAGCCATAATCAAAGGGATAATAAGAGCGTAAGTCATTTGTGGTAAATAACGTACCACATATTCCTCTATATGTTCCAATCCATCGGATAAAAGAAATATTACCTCCCCATGTCTGCCCTTTCCATATATCCCTAAAGCCAGCATATGTTCGGTTACCTTTTTTCTCAGTTCCATTTTTATAAGGCTTCCTACATGCCTCGCCTTCTTTTGTTGGAAATAAAACAAAAGAGCCCGAAAAAAAATGACCCCTGCCGTAAGATACAAAGGCATTTTCAGCGTAGCTAAAGATTGCTTTTCCATGAAAGACTTATCCACTAAAAAAGCAATGCCATAGGCCTGTGCAACAATAAGCACTGCTCCGCATACAGCATAGACCAATAAGGCCAACCACATGCCTTTATGTTTTTTTATCTCTCCTATGGCCTCTTTATTAATCACGATTTTCTCCTTAGAAAAAAGCCGCCCTTTTGCCCCTCCGTTCAGATTTTCTCTTCCCGCAAGAAAGCACCAAAGGGCAGCTCAATTTGCCTATATTCAAGTCTTGTTTCAGTATATTAAAAACTTGTTTTTACTTATTAAATCAATAATGCAGATCTTTTTCACTTACTCGATGGCGGAAAATATAGTATACCCAGCCCTGATACAGCAGTACAACCGGAACAAATATAGCCGCTACTACCGTCATAAGAGTCAACGTATAGGTGGAAGAGGCGGAGTTCATAATCGTCAAACTCCACTCCGGATTTAAGCTGGATACCATAATTCTTGGGAATAGTCCCGCAAAATATGCAGCTGTAATGGAAATAATCGTTAAAGAACTAAACAAAAATCCCCATCCTGCTTTTCGTACACGAGTTACACCCCAAGATATGAGGAAGAAAAGAATTGCTAAGGTATAGCATATGGTTGCCAATTTACTGTTAAATAAATCGGTGTAATAATAGGTAGCCCCTACCAGCATCAAAGCACCTACGGCCGTCAACAGCCCCTCCACCAAGGCGAACGCCCGCGCTCGTTCAGAAATCGGCCCTGCCGTTTTGATAGACACATATAAAGCACCATGGTAGGAAAATACCAATACAAACGCTACTCCACATAAAAGTGTATATGGGCTAAGCAAATCAAAAAATGTCCCTACATAATTCATTTTAGCATCAATGGGAACACCTTGAATAAGATTCCCCACCGTTACGCCCCAAAGAATAGCCGGAATCAAGGATCCCCAAAAGATACATTGGTCAAATGTTTTTCTCCAAAGCAAATTCTTGTCTTTACTCCTAAATTCAAAAGCTACTCCCCGAGCAATTAATGCTGCAAGCATGATGAAAAGAGCAAGATAAAATCCACTAAACAATGTGGCATACACATGAGGAAAGGATGCAAACAGCGCTCCGCCGGCAGTAATCATCCATACTTCGTTTCCATCCCAGACCGGACCGATAGTATTGATCATTTGGCGTTTTTCATTATCTGTTTTACCTAAAATAGGCAATAGGATGCCCACGCCATAATCAAACCCTTCCAACAGGAAAAATCCCGCAAAAAGCACGCCTACAAGAACAAACCATACGATTGGTAAATTATCGAAAATCAGTTCCATAATCTCGCCTCCTCCTTCGTTTCGATTACATCATGAGAAGGGTTGCCTGCAGGCCCCATTTTAACATGTTTTGCGGCCAGATAAAATGCCGCAATCGCCGCAAATATATATACAATGGTGAAGCCGATCATAGATGTCCAGATTTCTCCCGCCGTTACCGTAGCCGACACGCCCTCTGCCGTCTTATGGAGCCCATATACAAGCCATGGCTGACGTCCTGCTTCCGCCACATACCATCCCATGGCATTAGCAATAAAAGGTAAAGGTAATGACCAAAAAATTATAGTTAACATCTTTTTATTTTCGATAATACAGCCCCGTTTAAATCCTATAGCCCCCAAAATTCCGAGGAGAATTAAGATACTCCCCAAACCGACCATAATACGGAAAGACCAAAAAATAGGTGTTACCGGAGGTACATAATCCCCGGGCCCATGTTTTTCCTCCATCTGTTTTTGTAAATCCACAATCCCTTCCACTTTACCGCTTGTAAAAGAGTTTTGTGTTAAGAAGGAAAGAGCTCCCGGTACTTCAAGTGCCATAGTGTTTTTCTTCGCCTTCTCATCTATAGCCGCCACTATAGAAAAAGGTGCTGGATCCTGTGTTTCCCAAAGCGCTTCCATCGCCGCCATTTTCATGGGTTGCTCCTTGGCAATGTACTGTGCATGATGATGTCCGGCTCCACCGGTTAAAATGCCTCCCACCAGCATCGCCACTAGTCCCCAGCCTAAGGACTTTTTATAAAAATCTACTGCATTAGCACGCAATAAATGCCACGCACTGACAGCCGCAAGAATAGTTCCTGCCGTTAAAATACCTACCGTAAAAACATGAGAATACTGACCAACCACATATCCATTGGAAATGATCGCTAAGATATCCGCCATTTCCGCACGACCATTACGCAATACATATCCTACAGGATGTTGCATAAACGAGTTTGCCACTAAAATCCAGAAAGCAGATAGGTTTGTTCCTACTGCCACAAGACAGGCAATAATGGCATGTGCTTTTGGAGAAAGCTTGTCCCATCCGAAAATCCACACTCCCATAAGAGTGGATTCCAAGAAAAAAGCTGTAAGCGCTTCCAATGCCAGCGGCGCGCCAAAAATATCTCCCATAAATCTTGAGTATTCAGCCCAATTCATGCCAAAGTGAAATTCCTGTACAATTCCCGTTACAACTCCCATAGCAAAATTAATAAGAAAGAGTTTTCCCCAGAATTTTGCCATTTTTCGATAGATTTCATCCTTTGTTCTCAAGTGCTGAACTTCCATCATAGCTACCAAAACCGTCATCCCCAATGTAACGGGAACGAAAATCCAGTGGTAAATAGATGTCAATGCAAATTGCCAACGGGCTAGTAATAAAGCCTCCTCCATACCATTTCCTCCTAACTAACGATTACATGCGTCCATGCAATTTTTTCATTTCGCATTCCCTCTTTGCGATCTCCTCAAAGGTAACTTTTTTTAAGTTTTCCAACAAGTTTTTTTGCACTTCTCCAAGAGCACTCCTTATTCCGCAATATCCTTCACAATTGCGCGTACAAGAGTCTGCATCATAAAGACAACGCTGCAAATACGCCTCCCCTTCAACCGCTTCGATAACAGTATAAAGCGTAATGTCCTTTGGCTTTTTCAGCAAGGCAAATCCCCCATCTACACCTCTGTAGGATTGCATGATTTTAGCTGCTGTCAGGCTTCTCATTATTTTTAACAAAAAGCGCTCCGGTATCTTTTGGGCTTTTGCCAAATCCCCGCCGGTTATCTTAGTGCCAAAGGGCAATAAAGACATATGCAAAATCATTCTAAACGCATAGTCTGTTGCTTGATTTAATTTCATAGGTCCCCCTCTTTCCTGGTAGTTCCAAAGCTATCTCAAAATATTCATGCCTTTTATTATAGACATCAAAATATTCTTCGCTTTTATTCCTTGTTCATAAACAATTAGAATGATGCCAATCCCCACATTGCGCTATCAATGGCTAACAATACCCAACAAGTGCAGTTTAAAAGCGTCAAAAAAGCCCAAAACAACGATATTTTGAGCTCTCTCATTGATATCATTGTACTCCCAATAGCTCATTTCGTCAATAATGCAACATGATTAATGTCAGTATTTGTCTAATAAAAATGGGTATGATCGAGTCATACCCACCGGTTAATTCTATCTAACTATGAAATCAATAATTAAATAAATAACTGCAGAAACTCCTGCGCTTAGCGGAATCGTAACAAACCAGGCCATAACCATAGAGCGAGCTACGCTCCAATTCACGGCATTTACGCGCTTTGCCGATCCTACGCCCATAATAGAACCGCTTACAACGTGAGTAGTGCTTACGGGCAAATGCAAGAACGTTGCGGTAAAAATCGTCAGTGCCGATCCTAAGTCGGCAGCAAATCCGTTAATGGTTTCCATCCTAAAAATCTTTGTACCCATTGTGGATATAATGCGCCACCCGCCGGCTGCCGTTCCCAGTGCCATTGCTGCGGCACAGGCCAACTTAACCCAAAGAGGAACATCCAGTGTTTCTATATAGCCACCGCTAAGCAAAGCCAGCGTAATGATCCCCATAGCTTTCTGAGCATCATTAGATCCATGCGAAAAGGCCATTAAACTCGCCGATATGAGCTGCATGTTTCTGAACCTGTGATTAAGTACAACCGGAGACTGCTTTCCAAAAATCCACAAGAGCAAAATCATGATGGAAAATCCTACCCCCATAGCAATAATAGGAGATAAGACTAAAGAGAGGAAAATACGCTCAATCCCCGATGCATTTAATGCTTCATATCCCACCGATACGCAAACAGCACCTATAACCCCACCTATTAAAGCATGGGATGATGAACTGGGAATCCCCCACCACCAAGTCAGCAAGTTCCATGTTATGCCACCCAACAGAGCAGCCGCAATAACCTCTGAATTGATCAAATCTGCCGAACGAACCAAGTCTCCGCCGATTGTCTTTGCTACTCCGGTGCTTACCAATGCACCGAGAAAGTTCAAAATAGCCGCCATTTCAACAGCCGTTTTCGGTGCAATGGCACGCGTTGAAACAGATGTTGCAATGGCATTAGCCGTATCGTGAAAACCGTTAATATAGTCAAATGCTAATGCTAAAAACACAACTATCCAAACAAACCCATGATCAAGCATACTTTAATACGACCCTCCGAAATGTTCCTACAAGCTTTTCACAACTATCAATGACATCTTCCATGGAGTTTAATATTTCCTTCCATTTAATGATTTCTATCGGGTCTGTACACTCCGTAAATAAATAGGCCATTTCTTCATGATATATAACATCTCCGCGCTCTTCAAGCTCAAGAACTTTTTTTACACGATCTTCTAATTTTTCATAGTTCTTTTTTAAAGAGCCCATATAAGAAATGGACTTCTCTATTTCTATCAAACTTTTTTCCACAATACTTGCCAGTGCAATCGCTCCACCGCTGGGTTGTCCCACTCGATACATGCACATCTTATCCATAATGTCCTTAATCGCATCTATGGTGTTATCCATCTGTTCGATAAGAAGCTGAATGTCCTCTCGATCCATAGGTGTTATAAAGGTCTTACGTAAGCGTTCACTCGTATCTTGCACCAATTTATCCGCCTCACGTTCCATCGCATCGATTTTTGTCAATGCTTTTTCCTTTTCCATCTCTCCTGAAAAGGCTTTTCTCATCAGTCCTGAAGCAGATGCACACAAGGCAGCATGTTCATTAAGTAATGCAAAAAATTTTTCCTCTTTTGGTTTCAATCTAAAAGCCATGGTTGCCTCCCTAAGACTACTCTACGCGTTTTACCAATCTTTAAAAATATTTCCATCGAAAATATTTCTATCCTTACTTATTTTTTGCCTCATTTCAGTATATCATATTACCTAATTGTATTTCTACGCCATTCATATGTATGAGAAAAAATCATACCACATTCACAGCTTGATTTAATTCACTTTTGTTCAAGAAGAACTCCCTCCATCCTCCGCTATTTTACATCTTTTATACCTATTGGAAAATAAAAAAGAGGTAAAACAGAATTTTTTCGGTTTCACCTCTTTATAACTATTATTTTATAACCCAGTCACGGTAAAAACAAAATACTTATTACTCATTTGGCAAAGCAGCTTTACGGGCGCTCCACCAACGTTTTCGGTAATCCTTTATCCCCGAAACTATAACGGCTAGGGCCGCTTTAGCCTCTTCTTTTGTTGCTGCCGGAATATTTTTTAATCGATAAGAAAGACCGAGCTCTTCATACTTGGGTATTCCCATGACATGGTAGGGTAGACAGTCCACTGCTTTCAACTGATCCAAGGGCCCTAGAAAAAGTCCTAACTTATAAAGGCCACTTAGATTGTCAGTAATCCCCGGGACAAGAACATGACGCACCCAAAAAGGAGTTTTCTGCTTATTTAGAAATTTTGCAAAAGCCAAAACAGATGCATTGCTCTTTCCTGTCAGCCACCGATGCTTTTCGTCATCTATCTCTTTTATATCCAGAATAACCAGACTTGTCACAGCCAGCAATTCTCGATACTGTGCCAACATATCCTCGTCAAAAGGGTTAAAGCAAATACCGCTTGTATCCAAACAAGTATGAATATTTCGCTCCTTGAAAAAACGAAACAGTTCTATAAGAAAGGGAACCTGGAGAAGCGCTTCACCGCCACTTACCGTAATACCTCCCCCTTCATAAAAGCTCATATTTCGTTGGAATTTGTCCCACACTTCTTCAACAGATATCCAGTCGCCTCTATCCGCACTCCATGTATCGGGATTGTGACAGTAAGCACACCGCAAAGGACAACCTTGAAGAAATAAAACCATTCGCATACCGGGTCCGTCAACCGTTCCCATGGTTTCCAAAGAGTGAATTCGGCCTTTCATATTTACCTCTTACAATTCATTATGGAATGTACGTGAAATAACCTCGTCCTGCTGTTGTTTCGTTAACTTGTTAAAATGTACCGCATAGCCTGAAACACGCACCGTTAGCTGAGGATAAAGCTCCGGATGTGCCTGTGCGTCAAGCAAAGTTTGACGATTAAACACATTAACATTTAAATGATGTCCGCCTTTTTTGGAGTAACCGTCTAACAATTGTACCAAATTATCTACTTGTTGTTCATTTTTCATGATAAATCTCCTTTACCGATAGTTACATGGAAAAATATAAATTGTACAGTTTACGGCTCAATACTTATTGAATCATTTTTTATCTTCTACGGAAATATTGGGTTCCTGGCATGCAAAGTTTTTCACATCGCACGGCAATGTAGCCGGATCAAAGTCGATATCAAAATCGCCAACCGTTACCATAGTTTCTCCATTCTTGCCCAATGCATCCGGAATAATGGAGAATGTATTGGAAATACCATCACAACAATCTCTCCACGGCATTTTTGCTACCGATGCGAGAGAAGATACAGCCCCGTGAGAATCACGACCATGCATAGGGTTAGCGCCCGGAGCAAATGGTGTTCCCGCCTTTCTTCCATCCGGAGTACTTCCCGTTGCATTGCCATATACCACATTAGACGTAATCGTCAACAGAGACATGGTCGGAATACTTTGGCGATATGTAGGATGCTTACGGATTTTGTTCATAAACCCGGATACAACTTTGGCCGCCAGTTCATCTACACGATCATCATCATTACCGTATTTAGGGAAGTCTCCTTCAATTTCAAAGTCTACGGCAATACCGTTTTCATCTCGAATAGGCTTAACCTTCGCATACTTAATAGCGGAGAGAGAATCCGCCACAACAGATAACCCTGCAATACCTGTAGCAAACCAACGCGTTACTTTACGGTCATGAAGAGCCATCTCAAGCTTTTCATAAGCATACTTATCGTGCATATAGTGAATAATATTGAGAGCGTTCACATATACACCGGCTAACCATTCCGTCATATCTTCAAAACGTGCCATTACTTCGTCAAAATCAAGATATTCCGAAGTAATAGGGCGATAAGCCGGACCTACCTGTTTCTTAATTTTTTCATCTACGCCGCCGTTAATAGCATATAAAAGAGCCTTTGCCAAATTGCAACGAGCACCGAAGAACTGCATTTCCTTACCGATTCTCATTGGCGATACGCAGCATGCAATCGCATAGTCGTCACCACTGTTAGGGCGCATGATTTCATCATTTTCGTATTGAATGGACGATGTTTCTATGGATAATTTGGCACAAAATCTCTTAAACCCAAGTGGCAAATTAGGAGACCAAAGAACGGTCAAATTCGGTTCAGGTGCAGGACCTAAGTTGGTCAAGGTATGTAAGTAACGGAATGACATTTTTGAAACCAAAGTGCGTCCGTCCGTTCCCATCCCGCCAATCGACTCTGTAGTCCATACAGGATCTCCGGTGAAGAGATTATTATACTCATTAATGCGCGCAAAACGAACCATACGGAGTTTCATGATAAAGTGATCCACCATTTCCTGGATCTGTTCTTCTGTATATCGACCCCTCTTTAGATCGCGCTCTGCATAAACATCCAAGAACGTAGCCGTACGGCCGATGGACATAGCCGCACCGTTTTGTTCCTTAATCGCACCAAGATATGCAAAGTAAAGCCATTGCATAGCCTCTTTCACATCTTCTGCCGGTCTTGAAATATCAAACCCGTAAGAAGCAGCCATCTCCTTAAGTTCAATAAGTGAGCGTATCTGATCTCTTAACTCTTCGCGGTCGCGAATAATCTCCGGGAGCATATCCCCCATGGTAATACTATATTCTTCTTCCTTTTTTTCAACCAGTCTATCTACCCCGTAAAGCGCTACTCGGCGATAATCACCGATAATTCGACCACGACCGTAAGCATCAGGCAAGCCCGTTACTATATGGGCAGAGCGAGCAGCTCTCATCTCAGGCGTATAAACATCAAATACACCTTCATTATGAGTTTTCCGATTCTTTTTAAAGAAATCTTCCAACTGTTCGTCCATCTTATAGCCGTATTCTTCAATCGCACTTTTCGCTGTGCGAAGGCCTCCATAAGGGAACATCGCTCTCTTAAGAGGCTTATCGGTCTGAAGACCAACGATTTGCTCCAAGTCTTTTTTAATATAGCCCGGTGCATGAGCTGTTATCGAAGATACCACACTGGTATCCGCATCCAGCACCGTCCCATTTTTGCGCTCTGCTTCATAGAGATTTAGCACCTCTTGCCACAATTCTTTAGTACGATCCGTAGCGGGTGTTAAAAAAGCATCATCCCCTACATAGGGAGTATAATTTCTCTGAATAAAGTCGCGTACATCTACGTCTTTATCCCATACACCTGTAATGAAGTCCTGCCAAGCAGTTTGTTGCATTTTGCACCTCCATAACAATCTTTACCATGAAAATACATCTTCCATATTTTCATATTCAGTTTATAGGATTAAAATCTCCAGTTCAAGGGGGATTTCAATACTCATTTTCGCTTAAGTCAATGACAAAAAGTAATGATATAGGATTTTTCCTAAACAATAAAAAAGACATGCCTGGGGCATGTCTTTTTTATTCATCATCAGCAGCTACCTATCCTCCCGGGCCGTCTCCAGCCAAGTACGTTCGGCGTTTACGAGCTTAACGACTGTGTTCGGTATGGGAACAGGTGGATCCTCGTAGCCATCGCCACTGAATATCGTCTCAGGGACATTCC
>JBHAEC010000111.1:0-6022 GCA_041855385.1 Veillonellaceae bacterium | reverse complement strand
GTTATTATACTATGTTTATTCTCATTTATCCAGCGAAAATTTATTTAATATTTTAAATTTACCTTTATATAAGCTATTTCCTCATTCTCATTTACAACGAAATATTTGATTATACTTATGGTTTATTGATTTAATCTTATTCTATTTATTTCTTTTTATCGATTTTTTTCTATATACTTACAAAAAAGATTTTGTTATAATAAACTCACAATTTATCATATAAAAATGCTTAGGAGGAATATAATGAAACAATATGATGTAATCGTGGTAGGTACCGGTGCTGCCAACATTGTTATTGATGCTGCGCTTGCCAAGGGTTTGTCATGTGCACAAATTGAAAAAGGCAAGTTTGGCGGCACCTGTCTGACTCGTGGATGCATCCCTACTAAAGTAATGGTTACTGCTGCTGATGCAGTTCGCGAAATCGAAGAATTATCCAAAATCGGCGTCGAAACAGCTCCGGCCAAAATTAACTGGAAGGTTATGTCCGATAGGGTATGGCAAAAAATTGACGAGAGCAAGGATATTGAAGTATATTACAACAGCAAGCCGAACTGCGATGTATATACAGGTGCTGCAACTTTTGTGGAAGACAAGGTTATGAAAGTGCACCTTAATGACGGTACGGAGTCTGATTTATTGACCGCTCCCATCATTGTGCTCGGTACAGGTGGTTATACAAATGTCTCATCTACTGAAGGCCTTGAAGAAGTAGGTTACTTGACAAGCGAAAGCTTATTCGGTCACAAATATCCGTCAGCCCCATATAAAAGTCTTATCGTTATGGGAGGTGGCCCTATCGGAACTGAATTCGCTCATGTTTTTGCAGCGGCCGGTACAAAGGTAACTTTAATGCAGAGGAATGTTCGCTTATTACCGAAAGAAGATGAGGATATATCAGAACAAATCCGCGTTGACTTGGAGCATCTTGGCATCGAAGTCCACACTGATTATGTCCCCCTTTCCTTCCGTATGGAAAACGGCGAAAAAATCGGTCTATTCCAAAACAGATCAACAGGAGAAACTAAGGAAGTTCGCGCCGAAGAAATTTTGGTTGCTACGGGAATCAAACCTGCTATAGAAGAACTACACTTAGAAAATACCGGCATACTGACACATAGGGGCGGCTGGATTAAAACAAATGAATTTTTGGAAACTTCCGTACCCGGAGTCTATGCGTTAGGCGATGTTAACGGAGAAGCCCCTTTTAGACACAAGGCTAATTACGAAGCAGATATCTTGGCTCATAATCTCTTCTATCATCCGGATGCTCCCGAAGAGTGGCGCTGGGCTCGCTACGACAATATTCCTGCCGTAACCTACACATATCCTCAGGTAGGTCATGTGGGGTTAACAGAAGCAGAAGCTAAAGCAGCCGGTTATGATGTGGGCATCGGAAAAAACTATTATTCCTCCACAGCAAAAGGTTTTGCTATGGGCTTCAATCCGGGCGATAAAAATGACGGATTCGTAAAAATCGTAGTAGATAAAGCAACCAACCACATCTTGGGCGTTCATGTCATCGGACCTCAAGCCTCCGTACTATTCCAGCCATATGTTAATCTTTTAAATGTAGGAGAAACACCTTTAGTGGCAATTAATGAAGAAATTGCTTCTCCTGAAGTAAAAAAATTGCGCGAAAAAAACATTTCTCGCTACTTGGATCCTAAATCCGTCATCTCCGTAGGAGAAACAATGACCGCCCATCCTTCCCTAACGGAAGTCATTATGTGGACACAGGTATATTACGAAAACCGTTGGTAATCATGGTTAAATCTTATACAGTACAAAAAAGGGGCCTAATGGCCCCTTTTCTATAGAAAAACTAATTCTCTTTTAAAAACTCTTCCAAGTATGTTTTGAATTCTTCCCGTAATTCATGGTTACGAAAAGCAAATTCTACGGTAGCCCGCAAATACCCAACCTTATCGCCTACATCGTAGCGTATACCTTCATAGTTATAAGCATACTTTTCTACCTTCATGGCTTCGATCGCATCAGTCAGCTGAATTTCTCCCCCCTTGCCGGGTTTTGTCCTTTCCAGTTCCATAAAAATCTCCGGCGGAAGAATATAGCGTCCCAACATGGCAAGATTGGACGGAGCTTCCTCCAAACGCGGTTTCTCTATAAGATTCTCCACCGACCATAAACGGTCGGTAATTTTTTTTCCTTTTACAATTCCGTAAGAGCTTACCTTATTATCCGGGACAAGCTGCGTCCCCAGTATAAGTCCGCCCCGACCTTCATAGCAATCGATGAGTTGTCTTAAACAGGGCTTTTCAGGATTAAATACAATATCATCCCCCAGCAGAACTGCAAAAGGTTCATCTCCAATAAAGGAGCGGGCACAATAAATGGCATGCCCTAACCCCAAGGGCTCTTTCTGCCGGATATAGTGTATCTCAATATCGGAAATACGCTTTACCAGCTCCAGCAACTCCTCTTTATTCTGCTTCTTTAGAAGATGCTCAAGCTCAAAATTACTGTCGAAATGATCTTCTATAGATCGTTTGTTTCGTCCTGTAATAATAAGAATTTCTTCTATCCCCGAAGCTTTTGCCTCTTCCACAATATACTGTATGGTCGGTTTATCTACTATAGGCAGCATTTCTTTCGGCTGTGCCTTTGTAGCAGGTAAAAATCGCGTACCGAAGCCGGCAGCAGGGATAACCGCCTTCCTTACCTTCCTATCCATCGTAACCTCCACAAACCGTTACACTAGAAATCTTTTGCGCGAATGCTGATTCTCCAGTCCTTTTGCTTTTCACGATAGGTAATTTTAGCAGTAAAGGAATGGAGGTCACGGTAATATGAGTAGTTTACATATCTTACATCACCGGTTTCCCAATCCTGAGTTACCTCTACCCCAACACCATTTAATCGATCTATATTCCACCTAAATCCCATTACGGCACGTTTAGTAATTGAGTCGGTGTCAAATACGTAAGGAGACGCAATATTGCCGTTTTTCTGGGTATAGTTAAACCACAGCCCCAATTTCTTTGACGGATTATAGTTGATCTTTGCTCCCCAATACGGCATGGATCGATTGCTGTCATTTACTCCATAATGGTCCTTACGGTAGCCCACAAGAAAAATCATATCCCCTTTTGACCCCAAAGAAATAGGATTATGACTCAATTCGCTATACCACATATTATGGCTACCTTTTGTGCTACCTTCCTCCCATCGACCCAGACTTCCTCCAAACTTAACGTTAAATGGGGTTTTGCCTAGAGAAAACTGTTTTGTATCAATACGGAATTCCGGCTTTTTCTTGATCCAAATATTTTCATCATTTAATGTGCCTTCTTCTTCAATATATCCGATAGATGCTTCTCCCCAGTTCATATACTGTTTAAAGCCCACGGATGGCTTGAAGCCGGCCTTTGAGTAAAGATAATAGTCAATAAAAAAGTCCGTACGCTTTCCTATAGGGTAGCGAAAATCTCCGTGAAGACCAATCCCGTGATCGGAATCATAGGTCGGCTTAGGCAAGAAAGAAGCTATGCTGGCACCACCTTTATCTTTTCGTAAGGAGGTCGTATACGATGCTAATCTAAGCACTCGCCAATTCTTGATATAGAAAGTGGCATCCTTCACCACGACTTTATCTCCAGGATAAATAGTGATATCCCGACCTTCCACACGATAATCCGGCGTATGGACAAATGCCATGGCACTCGGCGTCGTCACCATACCGTACTGAACAGTACCAACATTATTTTCAAATACGCCTCCTCTCCCTCTCACATAAAAAGGAGGATATGTCCCTTCCACAACATCAAAACTGGCGCTTTTTATCTTTGCATTGTAAGAGAGCCCCGCACCGGTTAAATCTTGTCCGTTTTTATCTTTTAGATGCACTTCACCGGGCGCACGGTATTGCTCCTGTTTTACGTTTCCATCCAAGCTTTCGGTTGTAATTTCCTTAGTTCCTTGGGAGACTTCCACTTCACCGGATGCTTCTACTGCACCTGTTGCATCGCTATAGTACATAGAATCGGCCACAACCGTAACAGGCTCTTTTACTTTTTCTTCCTTCTTTGCCGCATCAGCCTCCGTTATCCCCATTATCGTTCCGGTTAAAGATAGTACCGCCACATAGGTAAGATACTTAGCTCTTTTTTTCGCCATCATACCACTCACTCCGTATAGTAATTAAAATACGCCCCATTAGCTTCTTTTTATGACAATAATGGGCTCATTAGGTACATTCTCATCATCGGAAGAAGTTTCCTCAGACTCCTTTATTATATCTTCCTTCGGGGTAACAGGATTATCCGTATGAACTTCTGTCACCGGTACCTCTTTGCCCGCCACTACACCTTCTCCTACTACTTCCACTTCCTGTTCCGGCTCCTTTACTTCTGCTTTTGCCGTTGTCGGTGTTACTATACGCTCCACCGCAGTACCTCCCAAAACAGGTCCATAAGAAGTTACTTCAGATACAGGCTGTACATAAAACACTGTACCTTCCGGGAAGTCAATGTTCTTACCTTTAATAAAGTAACCTCCCACCAATCCGACAGGGCCCAAAACAGCTGCCCCTGCCATAGACGCACCTGCCGCCTTTACTTCGCTTCTCATTTTCTCCTTTGCCTCAGGGCCTTGTTCTACCATGAACACAGTTCCGTCAGCAGTCTTAAGTTCATCAAAAAGCAGTTCCAGCTTACCGCTACGTCCGAAAGACTTAGCTTTTCTTGCTGCTCCTACATGACCCTTTCCGATAGTCCCCTTAGGCACGACAAGGACATTATCTATTTGCACATCTTCCTCTACCACAAAAGTAAAGGTATCTCCCGCCTTATTCACTTTGCTGTTTAGAGGTTCATTTAGAGAAATCTTGAACACGGTCCCTGCCGGCATAGTAATCTGCCTCATGGAGAGTGCCTTGCTTGTCCCCATGATTTCAATTTCCAGCTTTTCTTCCCGAGCATTAAGAGCTCCGGTGGAAACCTTTCCCCAAACACTTTCCTCCATATCTTCCAATCGCTTAATAATGGGATCGTCTGTAATACGATGCTCATAGTTCCACTGTAGTGCATCTATTTTTTCTTCTAAAGACATGCCGGTTTCGGATTTTACCACCTGTGTATAAAGTTCATCAACCTTTTCCGACAAATCCTTTGATGAGGAAACGCCCATTACCAATGGATACATTTTGTCCACACGAGAAACAATCGATCCTTCCTGTGTAGCACCATATAAATGTCGCTCCACGGCTTGCGTTTTTTCCGGCATCGTTTCAGGGGCAGCAAATACAGCAGACCCGATTAACGATGTTAGTGTCAGCGCTAAAATATATTTTTTCATCTGAACCTCCATTAGTATGCCTTACATGCGTAAAGACAGGCTTTACAGCCTGCTTTACCGCTATATTTACTACTCCGTTCTGTGATTATAACCCCTTAGAATCTCACATCAATAAGTGCCGAAACTCCAACACCCTGTACACGACTGGCATTTACAGGATTTTTGCTGTCAATGGGCACCATGCCCTTTACGCGAATCGTGCTGTTAAAAGTACCTTCTAATTGGGCTACCGCCTCTACCTTATCAATTTCACCCTTCGGTCCCGTCACCTGTGCGGCGCCGATAAATCCGCCACTACCAATGCTGACTATAGGCACCACCTTTGTCGCATAGGTAGTGCTCATGTTATTTTGTTTCATTAATTTGTTTAAAAAACTGTCAATTTGGCCACCGAATTTATCTACCACAATTCCAATGCCGCCAATCTTCAATATGCTGCCAAGACTGAATGCTTGAACCTGCGTTGCAGCGCCAAAACCAAAAGAAACTACAGAAGCCGCTACCAATACTGCAATAAATTTCTTCTTCATCCGATTACCTCCTCAAAAGAAAATATTCCTAGTTATTATATCAAAAATACAGCATTTTAGCTAGTCAGGAAACCTTTCCAGCTACGAGAAAAAAAGGAAGCAAACACGGTGCTGCTCTTTTCAGCAAACACCGCATCGCCCCCTTTTTAATCTTCGCTTTCTATTTTAACACAAAT
>JBHAEC010000110.1:0-3801 GCA_041855385.1 Veillonellaceae bacterium | reverse complement strand
CCAACATCTTTAATTTTTCCTTTTTCAGACGCACTCATCGAGGCGTACTCTTTAGTTGTTTCCGGTGTCCGCGTCGGGTTCTGTATCCGCACCAACAAGGTATCCCATGATATTGTTTCGTTCTTCCACTGTTTTGATACACGGCTTGGCGCTGTCGCGATATTAAATTCCAACGACGTTCCCTCCTTTCAAATCAAACATGTGCGGCGACACGGTTAGTTTGTGCGACTTTGCGTATTGTAAAATCTTATTATTCACAGATTCATTCTTATAACAAGGTACATTGGCACATAATTTTGCCTGTACTATCTCACCTGACACAAAATCAAATCCTTTTAGATGCAATTTAATCTCAAGACAAGCAACTACTTTTGATTGCTCCTTCATAAAAACAATGGCGCGTGATTGTTGTTGAATTTGTCGTTTATACGTAAATACACAATTTTTAAGCACCTTTCCTAATTTTTGTAGCTCAGCTAAACTGGAAGGGGAGAAGAAGTCATTGTCTTGTAGCTCTGTAAATACCGGAAGGACAGCATCAACAAAGTTCTGCTTATGTAGCAACGACACTGCCGCATCATGTAGCTCTTTTACTTTTACATCAGCGTCTAACAATTGTTTTTTATTTGTGTCGGATAGGTTTCGGTAGGTAGCCGCCGTGTCATAAAAGAGCAAAAACTGTTCTTCTGTTCGGATTCTATCAAGTAGTAAGTCGGTATACACCTCTCCCTTTGCCTTCTTTAGGTCGCCTACAAACGAAAGGTATAGTGGAAACTCCCGTAACCGGTCTTTGTTCCTGCGAATATTGTAATCGCTAAAATCGGACCTATTGGATCGATATATCCATCCTTCAGCCAATAACACAGCTAATCTGCGTTGCCTGTCTGTATTTGTCGTCATTCTCCCTGCAATAGCTAGCCCTATGACGTGCGCAGGGTTGTTATCGACCAGTTTAATGAACGTTGGTCTCGGAACCACCTTGGCAGCCTGCAAGAGAGCCTTGGTAAAAGGCTCTCCTTTCAGAACAGCCTGGATAAAATCTTGTTCTACTGTTTCTTTGTCTTTAAAAATGTCAAACAACGCATTGAATACATCAGGAATGTTGGTGTCCCTTGACATATAAGGGATGTCAGGGACGATCATTTTACAAATTAACGTGCGTAACAGATGATAAGCTACGTGTGGAGTTGCACTTTGATCGACAAACGCTATCGGTCTTTTTATCTGTTTGATTTTGTAGTTTATTTTTGTCTCTAGCTTACGGACAATAGCATCTCGCAGTGTTCGTAAAAACGAAGCATATTCCTGCTTATACTCTGTTATACTGCTTTTAGGTTCTAAAAAATTAAGCGGATATAAAATATCTTCTGTTTTTTCCGATCCGTTTGGACTTAAAATGAATTCCATTGGATCTACAGGAAGCCACCCTTTCTTAGCTCCGTCTCGTTTTTTGCCAGTCCAGCGCTTAAACATCACTTGACTTTTGTTGAAATCAAATCGTATGACTTTCCATGTTTTGTCAGTACGCCTAGAAACCCTTTCCGTATTTTCACGTACAATAGCCTCTCGGCAACAAACTACTAAGTCTATGTGGTGTTTACACTCAACAGCGACAGCAGATATTTCAAAAGGAATCTCACAATATTGTGATTCTGAAAGTCTACCGTGAAAGATGTACTGTTCATGTGGATTAGAGCGTTTTTCACACGCTGGGCAAACATACCACTCTGAATCGTCATACCAGACCCCCATATGTCTTTTAACCCGCCAAACTCCGTTAAATGAAAACCCACACTCTGTATGTAAAATAGTTTTATCCGGACGATGGTCCCGTGAAAGTATGAGGCTATCGTACACCTTGGGATTTTGAAACATCGCGAGTGTTTTCATACTACACCCACTCTCTAAAACATATCGTCTTCGTCTATTTCTACAGAAACTTTCGGTGTCTCTTGTTTGTCTTCAAGTGAAGCTGAAGATTCAGGTGTTTTTTTAGAAACGGCTTTTTTCTTTTTTTCTTTCTTTTCTGGTTCGGTTTGCGGGGTTACCTCTTTCTTTTCATCCTCGAGAATTTGTAATGCAATGTTGCACGCACAAATACATGCGTCGCAGTATGTCAGTGCCGCCTCGCGCCCTTCTACATGTTCATCTGATTTTAGCACTAACTGTTTTAAATCCGTGATATTCTCTTTTTGTGTAACAATTGCACTTTTATTTAACATATCGCACCTCTTTTTAATCTTTCATATAATATTCACTTTCAAATCCTGCTGCCGTTAGAAGTAAACCCTTTTGCCAAGGCTCTTGTTGTTTCATTATAGAGAGCACTTGGTCGAGCGACCCAAATCCATAGGCAGCCTCAATAATAACTTCGTCGTGTACGTGACCTACAATTCTGTAACCGTGCCGGGATAACCTCAACATTGCATTGGCCAAACAGTCTCTTGCAACAGCCTGTACGATATTTTCCACTAACTTACCGCCGTATGTCTCTTGCGTTAACCATTTCCGCTTGACCTGATCCATGCCTTTATAGGTAATGGATTCACCGCCAAAACGGTTACTACCAATGGAGGCGCCGATGTAAAATAGTGGTCTCCCGGACGGGAGTGTTACCATTAATTTCCCTCTGCGCATTTTAAACGAAATGCCTCCTTGTTTAATGCGAACGGTCTCGCAGGTTTTAATTGCTTGTTTTGCCGCACTATCCACGTCGTACCAAAACTTAACGATAGAGGGGCTCGCTACACGCCATCGTTCTACAATGTCAGGGAGCTCCTCCTCTGTCAGTCCTTGTTTTAGCGCCCCCATCGAGATAAGTGCACCCGGACCACCTTGATAGCCAAGTGCCAGTTCTGCCACTTTTCCTTTTTGACGTAATTCTTTGTCGATATCGTTAATGTCGAGATGAAACATCTGTGCGGCAGAGGCTTCGTAGATTTTCCCGCTGCCTGCAAAAATATCGTTCCGCCATTTCTCGCCGCTTAGCCACGCGATGACTCTCGCTTCGATGGCGGAGTAATCGGCCACAATAAACCGGCTCCCTTTAGGAGCGACAAAGGCTGTTCTGATAAGTTGTGATAATATATCCGGTACATCCTCATAAAAGAGCTCTAACGCTTCTAAATCGTTTGTCTTTACTAGCGCCCTCGCCTCATTGAGATCATTAATGTAGTTCCGTGGCAGATTCTGCATCTGCACGATGCGTCCGGCCCATCTGCCTGTTCGGTTCGCGCCGAAAAATTGATACAGCCCTTTTACACGTCCGTCGCTGCATACTGAAGCAAGCATCGTGGTGTATTTCTTGATGGAAGTTTTCCCGAGCTGCTGCCTAATCTCGAGCACGCGGTCGAGAGTCTTATCTTCGGTGGAGGCCCTGAGATCCTCCACTGTAGCCTTCGTTAAATCGGATACAGCAATGCCTCTTGCCGTTACCCACGACAGTAGTTGCGTTACTGAGTTAGGGTTATCCAACCCGGTAAGTGCCTTTGCTTCTGCAAGGTACTTCGCTGTGCACTGTTCGAATATCCGTACCGCCCCTTTTGCTAATTCCATGTCAATCAAAATGCCGGTGCGGTTAATCTCTTGGTCCATGAGCCAAAATTCATGTTCTAACTCGGATGGTCGTACACTCAACAGTTTCCGCCTAATTTCTCGCTCTACCACAACGTCCTGCTTGCAGTATTCTTTAAAAAGTGCCCATTTCTCCGGGTCGTGCTCCGGCAGGTTTCTTGTGCGACCGCCATTCGTCTTTGTCGGCTTACAAGGAACGGAGAAGAACTGGATAAGACGCTTGCCTTT
>JBHAEC010000109.1:0-8554 GCA_041855385.1 Veillonellaceae bacterium | reverse complement strand
CCGCTTCTGCGTCGTATTCAGTTTTTAGTACAATACCCTGCTTGTCCGTCGCTCGAAAAACCTTGATTTTCCAGTGTTTTCAAAAGTATCGTTATCTAACGTCAGCTTTTACGAAGCCGGAAGTTCCTGTCTCTATGTAATATGCGTTTTATATTTCATTTTTGCATGAAATACAGGCGCTATTCTTAACCGTCATCCGATTAAAAAAGAACTGTTTTCCGGATAGGAAAACAGTTCTTTTTACTTCTCTTAATAATATAGTCGGTCGCCTAAGTGCTATAACTATACTTCCAAATTGGAAGTACAATGTCCACAACGCGTTGCCGCCAAAGGAATCTCGGATTTACAATATTGACATTCCTTCGTGGTCACTTCCTCAACAACCGGTTTCTTTAAGCGCTGCATTTGCTTAATGCACAAGAAGATAACCATGGCAACGATAAGGAAATCCAATACCGTTCCCATAAATATACCATAATTAATAGTAGGAGCGCCCGCCGCCTGTGCATCTGCCAATGTCGCATATGGTTTGTCCCCTAAATTAATAAATAGGTTCTTAAAATCTACTCCGCCTGTCAATAAACCAATGGGAGGCATAACCACATCATTCACAAATGAAGATATAATCTTTCCGAATGCGCCACCAATAATTACGCCCACTGCCATGTCAACCACATTGCCCTGCATGGCAAACTCTTTAAATTCTTTTAACATACCCTTCACCTCGTACTTTACTTAATTCGTATACTTTATACCCGCAACAAAACTTGCCATCGTTATTTTACCACAATCTATTTCCTACCGCAATGAAATGATATGGAATTTATATCCCGACTCCGGCACGAATCCACGGTACTGCATAAGGAGTGTAAATAAAGTAAAGAAAACTCCAGAGCAACAACCCCACAACAGTCCCTACAAAGGCTCCGTTGATACGGATCCACGCTAAATCTTCCCCTACCTTTTCTTCAATAAAAGCATTTAATCGCTCTTCATCAAAAGCATTTAATACCTGTTTCACCGTATAGCCGGGCAAGGTGTAAAATTGCATGAAAAGTGCTGTCGCCATCTCCTGAAGCCCTTTCTCCAGCTGCTGAATAAATGCTTCATCCTGCCGATATTGAAGCCAAAGTCGATGTATCTGCTCCTCTACTTCGACAGCAAAACGTGAAGGATCATTGCCGTCTCCCCGCACATACTTCTCCAGATGAGGAAACACATAAAGAACTAAAATATCCTTCCACGGCAGAGTCTCTATCCATCGCCGATACATGAGATCCAGAGAATTCCCCACATCTTCTTGCCAAGAGGGCTCCATAAGCATCTGTTCCCAATGAGTAAAACACTCGTTCCTCATGGAACTGTTTTCTTCCCGCCACCTTTGAAAAAACTGAACCAACGAGTCTTGCGTTGCTCTTGTCAACTCTTCTATATTTACAACATTAAAAAGCTTGCCAATGAACATAAGCACCTTCTGTGGTCCCTTAGCGGATTGATTTACCTTCTCTTCCAGTCGCTCCCGGAGGAATCTATAGCCTTCCTCGCCGGACACCCACGCTTCTCCCTTGGAAAAAACCATGATAGCAAGCTGTTTTCCCCATTCGGAACGCAAACTTTGCTTTAAGTAACTTTGCACCAGTGATCCGATGTTCCACGTCCCGCTTTGCTGAAGAATATAATCGGCCCCAAGATTGGCCAATTTATCCCTATCCACCCTATCCGCCAAAATCTCGACTCCTTTGGATATAATACTCCTCAGTGCATCTCTTCCCTGGGAAGAGCACATAAAGCCGTCCATATAATAAGTAATCTTGACATCAGACAGCAATCCGTTCCACTGCTCCTTGGTAAGCAGCTTTTCTTCTACCAATTGAACCATACCGTCTACGATCCGAGCCTTATTGCTCGGTATCAGTGCCGTATGATAAGGGAATCCTAGAGGCTTTCTGAAAAGCGCGGTAACGGCAAACCAGTCCGCCACACTACCGATAAGTGCCGACTGAGCCATCCAATATAAAGCACCGTACCAATCGGCAACAACATACATTTGTCCCGCAAAAACCAAGACATAAATTAGGGCAGACAATAGTAAAATGCGATTGGCCAACTGCTTATATTTTTGAGAGGTATTCATCATAATCCCCCTCCTTTAAGTCCCAAAGAAAGCAAGTAAAACAGGCCTCCCAAAATCGCGCCCACCAAAGAACCGTTAATCCTTACCATTTGGAGGTCATAGCCGAGCTTTTCTTCCACCATATCGCTTATCTCTTGAGCGGAATAACGAGACAATTCCCGTACCACTGCCTCCTCTATCTGGGGCTGTATCATGCGCAGCATACTGATAAGCCTGTATAATAGCCAGCGTTCCGCCTCTTTCATCCGGTTTTCATCATGTAGGAGTTCTTTTCCGTAAGTTTGCATAGACTGAATCGAAAAATCCTCCAAAGATGCTCCCTTTGTAAGTTTCTGCAAACTCTCCTTCCACTCTATGGCGGAAATATCTATTTTTTCTACAGCTTGTGCTTTTATCTGCTCTAACCTGCTCTGCCAGTTTTCATCTGTTTCTAATCTATCAATCCCCTCCTCAGCCAATCTCCGTACTTCCTTTGCCAGAGGAGAGTCAAAGGACTCGTTTTCTCTTAAGTAGTATAACAATTGCCCCCTTAGCTGTTCCGTCAGTCTTTCTTTAGAGGTGAAAATCTCGTTTATCCATTGCCGAAACTCATGTCCTTCTTCATATCGGTAAAATACATCGTACACCAATGCTTCCAAATAGGGCCTCAACCAATCACCGGACACCGCTCTTTGCAAAAGGCGATTCATATAAAGCCACAACCGTTCTCCTCCCTCCCTCGTTACAATGTATCGCAACAAGGGCAGAAGGTAAGGCGTAACCTTCCACGCCAAAATCCCCTCTTTTCCCAAGCGAAGCGCATCCTCTCTTATCCGCTCCAAGGGAAGCTTCGTCAGCACCGACCGGACTAATAGCCGCACCACCTCTTCCCCTTCCTTTCGGTGAGAGGAAACAAAAAACTCTATTATCTGTTCTAAGGGGCGAATTTCTTTAATGGTTCGGTACAAATGGGGAACCGTTATAAGCTCTCGCGCCACCATATCTCTCGACATAGAAACAATTTTTTCCTTACTGTTAGGCAAAATTGCCGTCTTATAAGAAATACCTAAGGGCTTACGAAAAAGAGCGGTCACCGCATACCAGTCCGCTAATCCGCCAACCAATGCCGCCCCGCTCATGTGATTGAGCAGGGCCCATCCACTGTGATCCAAAAAAGGATATGTGGCTAAAAATGTGCCCCCGCTCAAAGCCAATATGGTATTTGCTATAGGAAAATGACGAGCTTTCATAATGCCCTCCCCTATATGGAACTAATCTCTGTGAACATAGGAAATCAAAAGTAGCGCCGCCACACTAACCAATGTAGTAGGTATATCAATAATATTCGCTACTCGGTAAAGCTGATAAATCCCCACACCGTTATAAATAACGCATCCCAGAACAAAATAGCGAAACACCTTGCTATATGCACCGAACCATGACCAGATAATTAAGGATAACATGGCCTGATTGGACACGGATGAGGTGATGAGTCCCACAGAATAAAGAATATTGATAACAGTCAAACAGCCCAAGAAAAACATGGCTGCCCGCAAATTGACCCAAGGATCCCGGCGGAGAATGAAGTAGCCTGCCACAAAGACACCTATATCACACAATACCGCTACTATAACCGATCCCGAATATACCGTAATAAATGAGGCTGCTATCATGAGCCCCAAAATATAAAGCCAAGAATTTGATGACATGTATTTCTCCTATTAATCAATTTGAATGCTCTCTCCATCATCATGAGGAATCCACAATGGAATATTGGGATAAAGAGCCTTAAAGTAACGAGACGGACGCCAAGGCGCGCCAAAGTAGTGCATGGGCACAAAAAGCTTAGTGGCATGAATTTGCCGTAATGCACTCAGTGCTCCCCATTCTCTCGCTTCTTCCAACCGAGCATCAACGGGGAAGAATACTATCTCGGCAGTTAAGTCTTGAATTCGTTCCATCTCTCTTAAAAAGAACTGTCGCGCCTCCTCATTGTTTTCATCTGTATCTCCCAACCAGTGCCACCAGTTCAAATCACCGGCATGGAAAAAAGTATGGGCCTTCGTATCCACATAAAAGGATCCTCCCTCATCCGTTGAACCATACATAGTAATCGTAACGCCGTCCAGTTCAGTTGTATCGCCTACCTTCATAGATACCATGCGCTCCTGCTCCACTTGATACAAGTCTGCCGCTTCATGGAGGATATATTTTGTAGTAGGGCTGTTAAACATGGCTATGAGAGGATTAAAATGATCCCCATGCGTATGAGTCACAAAAAACCAGAGAATTCTTCCCTCTTCTTTTAATCTATTTACATGACCTTCCGGGTCCTCGTTATAGTCAAAGATATACGCTCTTTCGCCATCGTCTACAGCGAATCCGCTATGGTTTAAAAAATATACCGTCATCGGCATTGTACCACCTCGTTTTATTTTATAATTGGATGTACCGGTTACCCCAAAATGTTCCCCATCCTTTGTGATATGAATCCCATCTTACTCATTATTATAGCATATGTTAGCTTATTTTACGGAAAACAAAAGAGCACCTGCCTTGCATATCAGCTTATCGCGCACGGTATCTCCGAGCGTCTATCACACACCCTATGCATGGAAAAGTGCTCTTTCTATATTACAAGGACTCCATTGCTGAAATAGCTACGAGATCCACGATATCCTGTACAAAACAACCGCGACTCAAATCATGAATAGGTGCTGCCAACCCCTGAATCATAGGTCCAATTGCAGTCGCTCCGGCAAATCGCTGGCAAAGTTTGTACCCAATATTAGCCGACTGTAAATCAGGGAAAATGAGGATATTTGCCTTGCCTGCCACATGAGACCCCGGCGCTTTTTTTGCTGCTACAGAAGGCTCAATGGATGCATCTAATTGCAATTCTCCATCAAACTCAAAGTCCACATTTCTCTCCTTCAAAATTTCTACAGCTGCCACCACTTTATCAATGGTAGGGTCAACAGCAGATCCTTTTGTGGAAAAAGATAAAAATGCCACTCGCGGCTCTTTAATATTACCAATCTTTCGTGCTTTATCTACGGTAGTGATAGCGATATCTGCCAACTGCTCCGAAGTCGGCGTAGGGATAACCGCACAATCTGCGAAGAACAGCACTCCATCGTCACCGTACTGTTTCGTCGGCATAATCATCATAAAAGAACCGGATACCGTTTTAATTCCTTCCTGCGTTCCAACTACCTGAATAGCCGAACGAAGTACATTTGCCGTGGGGCAACCGGATCCCGCAACCATACCGTCTGCCTTTCCAAGACGCACCAGCATAGCACCGAAGAACAAAGGGTCTTTCAGGAAAATATCTCTCGCCTGTTCAGCCGTCATGCCTTTCTTTTCTCGAAGCTTAACAAACTCAGCAATCATTTCTTCTAAAAAACCGCATGTTGCAGGCTCATGAATGTCTGCTCCCGCCAGTGACACATTTTTTGCCTCCGCCGCCGCTAAAATTTCCTCTTTATTGCCAACCAGTACAGGAATAGCAAAGCCTTCCTTTAAGACCTGTGCCGCCGCCTCAACTACTCGATCGTCTTGGTACTCCGGCAGTACTATTTTTTTGCCATGCCCCGTTACCGCCGCTTTCATTCTTTCCACTACACTCATAAAAAGCCTCCTTTACACATTACTATGTAAACTACATATTTATAACCCAACGATTTCGTATATATACTATCATTTAACTATGGTTTAGGGCAATGACAAATCCGCTATATATAATCCTATCGCATATACAATTAAAGCATACCTGCTATGCAAGGAAAGGCTGTAATGAAGGAGATGTAACTACTCCCTCACTACAGCCTTTGTTTCTTTATCTTTACCTAAAATTTAAGACATGTACATTATACATATCCCAACCATGTCCAGTATGTTGCTCCGAAGAGAAGAATCAACAAATATGCAACTATAGTAAGAGGAATACCGGTAATTACAAATTGCTTAACCGTAAAATATCCGGGGCCATAAGCAATCATATTTTGCGGTGCATTAACAGGAAGAATAAATCCGAAACTTACCACATATTGAAGAATCATCGTCATACCAAGCACATTGATGCCCGGAGTCTTAACATTCTGTAATACCGCTATAATGATCGGAATCATAGCCGACGCCAATCCGGTGGCCGAAGCAAATCCCAAATGAATAACGATAAGGAAAAAGGCCAAAAGAGCCAAAATCATAAAGGAAGACAATGTTTCCATGTGGAAGGTGCTTACGAAATGATTTGCGAGCCACATAGCCGCTTTTGTACTGAGAAGTGCGGAACCCAAACTGATACCCACACCGAAGAGTACAATGGTTCCCCAGTTAATCTTATCTACCGTATCCTTCCACTCCATAACGCCGAAACGAGGAAGGAACATAAGCATAATTCCCGCAATGGTTACAGAGGATGTGTCAAATGGATGTAACGATTTTTCCGTTACCCAAAAGCCCAACAATGTTATGGAGATTAACAACAATTTTTTCTCGTTTATGGTCATAGGACCCATTTCCTGTTTTAATCTCTCAATTGTTGCTTTCCCGCCGGGGATTTCATCAATTTCAGGGGGAATAATCTTGATTACGATAAAGTATAGAAGAACGGACATAACTGTTGCAAACGGTGCCGCCGCTATAAACCACTCCATCCAGCTGATATCTTTTCCCAATACCTGGTTGATAAAGCCGATAGCAACCATGTTTTGTGCCGCTGCCGTTTTAACACCTACATTCCACAAACTGTCAGCCTGCGCCACGCAAATCATCATGATTGCCGCGAAAGCAGATCCGGGCTTAACCCCGAAAGCTCGAATGATCCCAAGAACGATTGGCACAAGACAGGAAACACGTGCCGTTGTACTAGGTACAAAGAAGCTCAATAAACAACCTACAGCAATAATACCAATAACCATATTTCTGGACTTTGTCCCTACTTTGGACATAACATAGAGTGCTATACGCTTATCCAATCCGGTAATCATCATAGCCGCGGCTAAAAATAACGCCGCTGCAACCAATGCCCACGACGGATTTGAGAAGCCCGCTATAGCTAATCTCAGCCCTCCGGATGAGCCCAGCAAAGCCGCAGGCTTTGCAATATTCGGTGCCGTCCCCAACCCAAATGTCATAAGAACAATAATTACAACTGCACTAACAGGGTATGACACACATTCCGTCATCCAAATAATAACCGCAAATACCAAAATACCAATCATACGATGCCCCGCGGTTGGCAAATCTGCCGGCGTCGGCAGGGCCCACACAAGAGCAAGGGCAATTAAAGCAAATAACAGCCCATACTTTTTAATCCAAGATTCTTGGACCGGTGCGTTTGACATCAATATCGCCTCCTTTTTTTACTCCATGCAACTTCATTTTTTCCTGTCATAATTTGGAATCTATTCTTTCCATGTACACATTATACACCACTAGGAATAGCTTTGAAAATACTATTCTTCTAAAGATAAAATGCATAAAATTATTTGTTTTCAATATAAAAGTTTATACTATTTTCCCAAAGGACATTCATTTCTTTAGATATAGATTTTTATTGATTTACTTTTATTTGAATTTTAAAAAATTTAACTTTATTTTTCAATTTAATTTTTTCTATGTACATAGTTAAAAATGAATATCCCTATGCATCTATAGAATATTTTTTTTGCATATTCCTCATAAATATTTTGTTTTTTTTACAATTTCCTTTCCCTTTAGTTGTTTTGTAACAACAAATTCTCTTTCCCCCTTCTTGTTGATACATACATATTGGCAATTAAAATTCGAACATTTGTTTTGTTTTTGTAAAAACCATGATAAAATATTGACTAAAAGGGGGCTTAATCATGTCAAAACATATCCACATCATCTCTACAGCAACCGGCAATATATCTTTTAACGAAGGCGATAACGATCTTGCCAAAGAAGACAAGGTCTACCTTTGCATCGATTTAAAAAGTTTTTACGCTTCTGTAGAAAGTATTGATCGCGGACTAGATCCGTTTACAACAAACCTGGTGGTAGCAGATCCATCTCGCGGTAAAGGCTCCATCTGCCTTGCCATCACACCGGCACTGAAACGGCTAGGTGTTCGCAACCGATGTCGCCTGTTTGAAATTCCCCGTCATATCAAATATATTACCGCTATACCTCGCATGAATCGATATATGTCCGTATCCACACAAATTTATGGGATTTTACTGCGCTATCTCGCCCCCGAAGATATCCATATTTACTCCATAGACGAAAACTTTATCGATTTGACGCCCTATTTAAACCTGTATAAGAAAACACCACGCGAAATAGCTTTGCTACTCATGAAAACCATTCATAAGGAAACCGGAATTTCCTCTTCCGCAGGAATAGGGAGTAATCTCTTCTTATCCAAAGTCGCTCTCGACATCCTAGCCAAACATTCTCCCGATTCCGTTG
>JBHAEC010000108.1:0-4140 GCA_041855385.1 Veillonellaceae bacterium | reverse complement strand
GCTACATGGCTGCCTACTCTTTTAGTGGAAAAGGGGATGAGTGTAGAAGAAACCGGTTATTTTGCCTTTTGGTTTCAAACGATTTCTCTTGTGATGTCGTTTATTATTCCTCTTTTTGCTGCGAGAAGAAGAGATCAGCGTTATTATGCGGTAGTGAGTTGCGCCTGCTATTCATTGGGAATTTTAGGTATATATTATTTTCCCGTAGGGGTAGAGCTATGGGCAAGTAATTTACTTCTTGGTATAGGGGCAGGGGCTACTTTCGGTATAGCTTTAGTATACTTTGGCGTTCGCGTTCAGAGTGCACAAGTAGCGGCCGTTTTGTCAGGGGTAGGACAGACAATTGGGTATATTTTGGCGGCAGTGGGGCCGGTATTATTGGGGTATTTAAAAGATCAGACAGGAAGTTGGTTTAGTGGAATGGCATTTCTTTTTATAGCTTCTCTTTTATTTATGTTGATAGGTTATGCAGCAGGGAAAGATCGATATATTGAGGTATAAATTTAAATAACCCGTTCACCTTGTCTATTAATAGATTTGGGCGTATAATGAATATCGTATCGAATAAATTCGTTTTACCATATCTGTTTAATCTGAAAGGAGGGCTTATGAAACGGCAAACAATAGAAGAACTCTTTAATGCTATTTCTCATGGAATCGGTGCACTTTTGGCTATAGCGGGACTTGTGTTACTTTTGTATTACAGTATTAGCGAAAATCATAGTATTTGGCATATTACCAGTTTTGCTATTTATGGCAGTTCCTTGGTTGCGCTTTATCTGTCTTCCACCTTGTATCATAGTTTTTTCAAGATGCCTAAAGCACATAGTGTGTTTAAAGTTTTTGATCATGCGTCAATTTATCTACTTATAGCGGGCACCTATACGCCATTTTTATTTATTCCCTTGCATGGAAGTGTAGGGACACCGTTGGCGATTTTTATATGGACGGTTGCCGTTATTGGAATCGGTCTTAAAGTGTTCTTTGCTAAAAGGTTTAATACACTGTCCACCTTATGCTACGTAGCTATGGGGTGGCTCATTATGTTTTATTTGGACGACTTATTGGCGTCTATTCCGGCAGAAGCTTTTTATTGGCTGTTGGCAGGAGGACTTTCATACACGGTGGGATCTGTTTTTTATCTCATGAAAAAATTGCCCTTTAGTCATTGCGTGTGGCATATGTTTGTTCTCGGCGGATCGGTTACGCATTTTGTAGCGGTATTCTTCTATCTTAGACATATACCGATAGTGGGATAACATAAGCAAGGGGGAGAAGTCGAATATGACGCACGAGAATTTGAAGCAACTTGATGAAATGTATATGAAATTGGCTTTGGAAGAAGCAAAGAAAGCTTATGAGTTGGGCGAAATCCCTATCGGAGCGGTACTCGTTTACGAAGGAAATGTTGTGGCCCAGAACCATAATCGTCGTGAAATCGATCTCGATGCGACGGCTCATGCCGAGATACTGGTTATTCGTAAAGCCTGCGAGTCTTTGGGGCGATGGAGATTGACGGGGTGTACCCTTTATGTTACCATAGAACCGTGTTCTATGTGTGCCGGAGCCATAGTAAACAGTCGCATCTCGCGTGTTGTGTATGGTAGCAGTGACTACAAGGGCGGAGGAGTGGAATCGTTGTTTAACATTCTTTCTCATCCGGGCCTAAATCACGAACCCAAGGTTACGGCCGGAATAAAAGAAGAAGAATGCAGTCAGCTCATGAAGGCCTTTTTTAAGGAGCGACGCTTTGAGAAAAAGGACAGAAAGTAGCTTTATATCCAAGTCAAGAACACTGTTTTTATAAACTGGAGAAGTACCCAAGTGGCTGAAGGGTCCGCACTCGAAATGCGGTAGGTCGGCAAAACCGGCGCGAGGGTTCAAATCCCTCCTTCTCCGCCAGAATATAAAATAACCTAGTAATTATGCGTATCTAAAACGACAGGCATAATTACTAGGTTTTTGTTTTATCTGTCTCCGTTAAATATGGAGTTTTTCACGATTACATAATCGACTTTTTTGATTGCATTTAATGTACATCCGCCTGCATAAGAAATGGAAGATTGTAAATCCTGCTCCATTTCTATTAATGTGTCCATAATGCTACCCTTACTCGGGATATACATTTTCTTTCCTTCCACATTTTTGCGCTCTCCCTTTTGGTGTTCGGAAGCACTGCCGAAGTACTCTTTGTATGGGACACCATCGATGTCCACATCTTTACCGGGAGATTCCAGATGACCGGCAAATAACGATCCGATCATAACCATAGTGGCACCGAAGCGAACAGATTTTGCGATATCTCCATGATCACGAATACCGCCGTCGGCGATAATCGGCTTTGTGGCCGCCTTTGAACACCATCTCACAGCAGACAGTTGCCAACCGCCGGTACCAAATCCGGTTTTAAGTTTAGTGATGCATACCTTGCCCGGCCCTATTCCTACTTTGGTTGCATCAGCTCCCGCATTTTCTATTTCACGAACTGCCTCAGGTGTGCCTACATTACCGGCGATGATAAAACTGTCGGGAAGATGTGTTTTTATATGTTTAATCATGTCAATAACTTGGTTAGAGTGCCCATGAGCAATGTCAATTGTTATATACTCGGGATTAAAGCCGGAGGACTTTACTTCTTCTACAAAGCGAAACTCCTCATCCTTTACACCGATACTAATGGAGGCATATAAGCTTTTTTTCTTCATGTCCTCCATAAAGGCAAGGCGCGTTTCCGGATTAAAGCGATGCATAATATAGAAGTAGTTTTTTTCTGCCAGAGAAGTGGCCAATTTTTCGTCGATAATCGTTTGCATATTTGCCGGAACTACAGGCAAACGGAATGTACGGTCACCTAAGCGCACGCTGGTATCACATTGGCTACGGCTGGTTACAATACATTTATTGGGAATTAATTGGACATCTTCATAGTCAAATATATTTGTTATGTTAATCATTTGAAGCCTCCTTGTAAACGGTGGAATGCACACCCAAATCATTATATCTGAATTAGGGGAGAAACACAAGGTTGGCAAAAGGGACAGCCTTTTGATGTCATCGTACTTCATGGTATAATAAGAACATGAAAAAAATACAATAGGTGTGGATACTATTTTCCAAACAGGAGGAACAGAATGAAGAGCTGGAAAAAGTACACAGTTGTGGCTATAACGGCTATGAGTTTTATGACAACGCCCCTTCCGGTAGCTGAGGCGGCTAATGCGGTAGACGCTATTGTGGCAGGTGCGGCAGCCATGGTATATGTAAAGACGGAATTAAAGAAAAAAGATGAGCACGGACAGGCAGAAAGCTTGGAGCAAACCATGAAAAAGACGGGTTATTATGACGACGAGGCTATGCAGGCAAGAGCGGATCGTATTGTAGCGGAGCTTCAAAAGTCGAAATTGGTAAAGCGCAAGTATGAAGTGTATGTCAATCCCGATGAAGATTTCAATGCTTTTATGACTTGGGGTGCGGTTATGTCTATCAATAAGGGGGCTATGGACAGACTGGACGACAATGAGCTTGCTTATATTGTGGCTCATGAAATAGCCCATGGAGAAAACAGGGATATTATCAAGGGTATAGAAAAGACAGTGGGGCTTTCAACAGCTATCAGCATCTATAATTCTAAAGGCTCCTTGCTTACCAACTTGTTGGGAAACTACATGCACAACCAGGTGTTTACGATGAAGCAAGAAAAGAGAGCGGACGAACTGGGATTTCAAATCTTGGCGGACTCTTCTTATAATATAGGCGGGGCAGCCGCAGGAATGTGGGTGCTTTATAATGAATTGGGAGACCACTACAGGGAAGGATTGGCACAGGCCATTGCTCCTAATAATCATCCCAAGACAAGCGAACGCGTGAAACTGAACTCTAAACGCTTAACGGACTATTCCGGAGGACATGTTACGGTGGCCGCTTCGACGGTATATATTAATGGGAAAGAGATATATAATGTACCGGATGCGGGGCGTTATAAGGGAACGGAACGAGCTTTTTTGATGGCAGGAAAATTGGCCAGATTGTATCATCACGGAAAAATGGATTCTGCATATGCATCAGGTAGTGATGTATATGTCGGAAGCGAACGGATTGTAGGTGCCGGAGATCACGGTACAGCCTCTGAAATTGCAAATC
>JBHAEC010000107.1:0-47239 GCA_041855385.1 Veillonellaceae bacterium | reverse complement strand
ACTGGAGTTCAGACGTGTGCTCTTCCGATCTAGATGGTAAGATAGAGCTCAAAATTCCGGAGGGAACACAAACCGGAACGGCTTTTCGCCTTCGTGGAAGAGGGATTCCTTATTTGAGGAACCCTAAAAACCGTGGAGATCATCACATTGTGGTGACCGTTAAAACACCTAAGAAACTTAGTGAAAAGCAAAAACAACTATTGCTTGAATTTGCTAAAGAAGGAAAAGAAGATGTGGAAAATATGTCTTCCGGCGGTAAAGGAATATTTGAAAAAGTAAAAGATGCCCTATGCGGTGAATAGGAGCGTATATGAAATGGATAGAAATATCCGTTACGGCAAAAGGTGCGGCTATTGATAAAATAGCCGCTCTTTTAGATGATTACAGCGGTAACGGAATCATTGAAGACTTAAATCCGAAAACAAAAGAAAACACGTTTACATTTTTTTGTTTTACAAAAAATTCTGTCGGTCAAATAAAAGCAGATGTAGAAGAAAAGATATTTACTTATCAATTGAAGACAAAAGAAAACTTGGGAATAAAACGTATTTTCTTGCGCGAGATCACAGAAGATACATGGACAGAGGGATGGCAACAATATGTAGAGCCTATAGAGATCGTGCCAAAGATAGTGATATGCCCTAAATGGAAATCCTATGATAAAAAAAGTAATGAAAGAGTTATTATCATCGATTCCAAACAAAGTTTTGGGACCGGAGATCATGTGACTACGCAGTGTTGTGCTAAACTATTATCTTTTTACAGCGGCTTAAAAGAAGGCGTAGTTCTTGATATCGGGACGGGAACAGGTATCCTGCTTTTATTGGCAGAAGCTTTGGGATTCTCTTCTTTAGTGGGCATTGATCTTGATGAAGAGGCGGTTTTTCAGGCAAGAGATAATTGTGTTATGAATGGGGTAAAGGCAGATATAATACATGGAAACTTAAGTGAAAATTTTTGCGGAAAAGCAAGTCTTATAATGGCTAATTTAACAGTAGATCCATTAAAGGTTCTTCTTCCGGTTATCGGGCAAAAACTAGTGAAACATGGTATACTTATAATCAGCGGAATAGTGGATGAGCGCTATGAAGAAATTTTGCCATATATTCATGAGCATTGGTGCATTAAGGAACATATACATTGCCGAAACTGGCATACATTTGCATTAGTAAAGCCGTAAGGAATAGGAGAGAAAGGAAAATGAAAAAGATTTTTCTTCCTGAAATACTACAACCCCATATTATTCTTCCAAAGGATACAGCCCATCATGTTTTGAACGTACTTAGACATCCTTTGGATAAACCCTTTGTTATCGGAGATGCGGCAGGAAAAGCGGGCGTATATGCTTTAGAGTTGGGAAACAATCAGGAAGTAGCAGCACGTCTTATGTATCTTTTGCCTGAAGCGGAGGAACGAATCCCTGTTGTGCTATTACAATCTTTTCTTAAAGGAGATAAGTTTGAGTGGGTTCTTCAAAAAAGTACGGAGCTTAATGCAAGGGGGATTATGGGATTTTCTTCAGTTAATTCCGTAGTGAAGTACAGTATGGATAAACTTGATGCAAAGGAAAAGAGGTGGAGGAAAATTCTTTTAGAAGCTGCACAGCAATGCGGAAGAAAACAAATCCCTTTTTATCAAACTATAAGAGACTGGGAAGAGGTTACAAAAATATATGAGAACCCCCTGTTATTAGTGGCTTGTGAAAATGAAAAAGATTACACACTAAAGGAAATCCTTACAAAATGTATTTTCAATGAGATGGGAGAAAGAAAAGAAAAGAGTGAAAACTCTGTTTTGGAGGCTTACGATGCTGTTATGATTGTCATAGGTCCGGAGGGAGGATTAGCTCTAAAAGAAGTAGAAGAATTGATGAGTTATGGTTTTGTCAGAGTCTCTTTGGGTGAAACGGTTTTGCGAGCCGAGACGGCGGCTATAGCGGCTTTATCAATGATTCAATATGAAATTAATATGTAAAGAAGCAAATTTATTGGGTGAAAAATGAAAAGTGTTGCATTTACAACATTAGGATGTAAAGTTAATCAATATGATACCGATGCAGTAAAGGGAATGTTTCTGCAAAAAGGATATGAAGTAAAAGATTTTGAAGAGCTGGCGGATATTTATGTTATTAATACCTGCTCCGTAACAGCAATGGGAGAGAAAAAGTCGCGCCAGTTAATCCGTAAGGCAAAAAGGCAAAATAATGAGGCCTGCATTGTTGTTATGGGGTGTTATGCACAATTGGCTCCCGACGTAATATCGGCTATTGATGGTGTTAGTTTGGTTGTGGGGACAAATGATCGACATCGCATAGTTGATTTGGTGGAAGAAATTAAAACAACGGAAGAGAAAATTAATGCTGTTAAAAATATTATGCTTCAATCAGATTTTGAGGAAATGCCTCTATATGGGCAGGAAATCGAGAAGGCCAGAGCATATATTAAAATACAGGAAGGATGTAACAACTACTGTAGCTTTTGCATCATTCCCTATACTAGGGGGAAGCTTAAGTCAAGAAAACCGGAAGATATTATGGCGGAGGCAAAAAGACTAACCGACTATGGTTATAAAGAGGTTATTTTGACAGGAATACACTTGGGTAACTATGGGGTTGAATGGAAGTTAGATATCGGTTTGGCTGATGTGGTAGAGGGACTTTTAAAAAATGAAAAAATAGAGCGAATTCGTCTCGGATCTATTGAATCGGTAGAAGTATCGGATCGCTTAATTGAGCTTATGAAAAGAAATCCAAGAGTTTGTTCCCACCTCCATTTGCCGCTCCAATCAGGATCAAATAAAATCCTTAAATTAATGAATCGTCACTATGATTTAGAGCAGTTTAAATCGCTCGTAAGGAGGTTGCGAAAAGAGATACCCAACTTATCCATTACGACAGATGTTATTGTAGGATTTCCGGGAGAAGATGATGAATCTTTTGTTGAAACGGTTGATACTATTAAAGAAATCGGCTTTACCCATATCCATGTGTTTCCCTATTCTAAGAGAGAAGGAACACCGGCTGCACAAATGAAAGAGCAAGTTCCGGAGGCGGTAAAAAAAGCACGTGTAGGGATACTTAATCAGCTTTCCCGGGAAGGCTTTATTTATTACGCATCACAGTGGAAAGAAAAAGAAGTGCATGTGCTTATCGAATCCGAAGGAGAGGATTACTACGAAGGATATACCGAGGAGTATGTGAAGGCAAGAATTTTAAAACAGGGAACTTTCTTTCCTGTTGGAAGCATTGTAAAGGGGACGGTAAAGGATATTAATAAGGAGTTTATGTTTGTCAAGGTGTAATATCATAAAAGGAGTGGACAGTATGACGGATTGTATTTTTTGTAAAATAATTAAAGGAGAAATTGCAGCCAAAAAGGTAATGGAGAATGAAAAATTTTTTGCTTTTCACGATATCAGTCCTATTGCTAAGACACATGTATTGGTTATACCTAAACAACATGTGCAGTCGATCGCTCATATTGAAGAAGAATCGCAGGTGACAGGTATATTTTCCTTTATCCGAGATGTAGCAAAAGAATTAGGCCTTGCTGATGACGGATACCGAGTAATTTTAAATACGGGAGACCATGGAGGGCAAACAGTTATGCATATGCATGCTCATATTGTGGGCGGACAGAAATTAGGTTGGCCGAATATGTAGCATGGATTGAGAAAAAGCGTTTCTAAAGGTGATACCCTTGCATGCGGACAGCGATAAGTTGGCTATAAATGCATTGACAAAAACAGTTTTCTTCTATATAATTTATTCATGTGCGTAGATAATTCAACAGCACTTCCCCAGTAAAATTTGGAGGGAGGGATATAGATGTCTGAAATTAAAGTTGGTAAAAACGAAACGTTAGAGAGTGCATTACGCCGTTTCAAACGTTCTTGCCAAAAAGCGGGGGTTCTTTCTGAAGTAAGAAAGCGTGAGCACTATGAAAAGCCTAGCGTAAAAAGAAAGAAAAAGTCCGAAGCAGCAAGAAAGCGTAAATTTAAAGCGTAACAGGTGGTGGGCAGAATGACTCTTAAAGAACAGCTAAAAGAGGATATGAAGGCTGCCATGAAAGCTCGAGAAGAGGGAAAGATAGCATTAGCTGTCATCAGAATGGTAAATAGTGCCATTAAAAACACGGAAATCGACTCACATAAGGAACTTTCTGATGATGAAGTGTTGGCGGTTTTGGCAAAAGAAGTTAAGATGCGACAGGATTCATTGGAAGGATTTGTTCAAGGTGGACGAACAGACTTAATCGAACAGACCAAAGCCGAATTGGAGATTTTAAAGAAGTACATGCCGGCACAATTAAGTGAAGATGAAATTCGTGACCTTGTAGTCGCTATATTAGCTGACATGGAAAAGCCAGTGAAAATGGGCGAAATTATGGCTAAGGTTATGCCTTCTTTGAAAGGTAAAGCTGATGGTAAGCTGGTAAATCAAGTAGTGAAAGAAGAAATTGAAAAAGCTTGACAGTCTGTGAAGCAAGTGTTATCATTTGCTCATAAAAGAATATCAGTCAATGGAGACTCCTATGTTGTATATGTAGGAGTCTTTTTTATTTAGGCGAGAGGAGAGGTAATATGTCGACAGAGTTATTGTATTACATTCCGGCAGGGAAGTACGGAAAAGAGGGTGTTTTGTCTATACTAGAACAGCATCCGGAAATAAAATTTGTTTCTTTGGTAGGAGTTGATCTTGCCGGTAATGACACAGATGAAAAAATTCCCATGGAGACATTTTTTTCAGATTATGAAACTTTTTTTGATGGTACTGCTGTACAAACAGATGGATCCTCTGTTGTATTGCCGGGCATAGCAACACTGAATAATGCACGCGTTGATATATGGGGCGATCCGGGAGTCAATTGGTTCGTGGACTATAATTACGATAATATTGATACAGAAACGGGGCTTCCTATAGGAACACTACGAATACCCGCTTTTTTACAACATAATTTTAAATTTGTCGACTCCCGATCTATTTTGAAGAATACTATTGAGCATGTAAGCGCTAAGTTAAAGGAGTTGTTTGCTAATCATAAAGTTCCCGGTATGGAGCATGTAAAGGGAGATGAGATTAGTGAGATTATCTTTACTACTGCCACAGAGCTTGAATTTTGGGTAAAGACTCCATCCCAAGAGGTAGAGGCTAAGGAGCTTTCCATTTCACAAAAAATGCAGGAACAATACTGGCAACGTACTCACGGAGCAGTTCGTACTGCCATGGAGCAGGCCGTTGAACAGCTTCGACTATATGGGTTACACCCGGAGATGGGACATAAAGAAGTCGGCGGAGTAAAAGCAAAAATTGATGATTCCGGCAATTTAAACTTTGTATTAGAGCAACTTGAGGTGGATTGGAAGTATTGTACAAATCCATTACAAACGGGTGATAATGAATTACAGGCAAGAATCATTGTTCGTGAAGTATTCAGAGAAAACGGTTTAGATGTAACATTTAAGGCAAAGCCAATTATCGGTGTAGCAGGATCCGGCGAACATACACATTTCGGGCTGGCTGCAAAGATGAATAATGGGAAAATTATTAATCTCTTTTCTCCACAGGACTTAAAAAAGAACTTTTTAAGTGTGACCGGGTTAGGAGCTATAATGGGGCTCTTAAAAAATTATGACATAATGAATCCATTTATTACATCTACTACGGATTCTTTAAATCGCTTAAAACCCGGGTTTGAAGCTCCCGTATGTACGGTAACGTCCCTGGGTACGGCTCCATATCTTCCAAGTCGAAACAGAACAATTTTGTGCGGATTGATTCGCGATATGGAAAACCCTATGGCGACACGTTTCGAACTTCGTTCACCTAATCCCTATACCAATACATATACAGCGATTGCGCTCATTTACATGGCGGCTCTTGACGGTATCACTTATGCGATAACATCAGGAAAAACGCAGGATGAATTAGAGGCCGAGTTATCTAAAGGAATGGGAGAATCGTCTGATTATCTGGAAAGCAATCGCGTATATCGTACAGAAAAGGATGTATTTAAAGATTTTACGCAGGAAGAACGCGATGCTATGTTCGGTAAGGCTCCGGCTACAGTGTGGGAAAATATTCGTGGGTACAAGGATAACACTGAAAAAGCTGAAAATCTATCCAAACACGGTGCGTTTCATAAAGAGCTTATGGATTCCTTCATTGAGGGGGTTCTAAAAAGATGGAGACTTGAACTTGCCAATCGATTGGTACCGCAAAACCTCCTCGCTATCAGATCCATGACACGTGTTCATAATGCGGAAGACTCCTTGGATGAAATGCGTTGGAGAGAGATTGAGGCTATTCGTCTATATATGGCAAAGGATACAGAAGATACAAAATCTCTTTTTACTAGATTGACAGATGCGTTGACAATTGGTGACTATGATACAGCGTCGGAGCTTCAGAAAGAAATGAATGAAACAATGCTGGACCTGGAGAACAAGTATATAACATATACGAGGAATATTTTATAAGAGATTAAACCTAAAAACCCTCCATTCACACATACGTGTGAATGGAGGGTTTTATGTTTTAAAAAATTAATTCTTATAATAATTCTTTTGTTGCAGTAACTGCGACATCAAAATTTACGGCTGTTGTAATTTCAGGTACATATTCTACATAACGTACTACATTTTCCTTATCCAAAATAACGATTCCGCGACTTAATAAACGAAGTTCTTCGATGAGGAATCCATAAGATTTACCGAATTCAACGGTTTTATAGTCGGAAAGAGTTACTACATTTTCGATACCGGAAGCAGCACACCAACGTTTTTGTGCAAAAGGCAAGTCTACAGAAACGGTAAGCACTACCACATCTTCCCCTAAAGCAGTAACATTTTGATTGAACCAACGAGTTTGAGCATCGCATACACCCGTATCTATGGAAGGAATAACACTGATTACTTTTACTTTTCCTTCATAATCTGCAAGCGTTTTAGTACTTAAGTCATTTGCTGTTAGTGAAAAATCGGGCGCTTTTTGGCCAACTGCTAATTCAGCACCGACAACAGTTACGGGATTGCCTGCAAAAGTGACTGCATTTGAACGTTTTTCCATAATTGAAATCCTCCTCATGTGAGAACAATACTATATGACTAGTTTGATTAAAAATAAATAAAACTGTATAAATTTAGTGTACCATGATAAAATGAAAGAGTAAATGGAAATATTTAATAAATTCGAAATACTTTAATTGTCATTGTATAGAAAAATGATGTAAGATGGCATAAGGTTTTGTAAATATATAAAAGGCTGAATTGTGAGGGAGTATATGGGCCGTTACGGTGTATTTAAAAACTTTTTCAGGAACTTTGGAACTGTATATATAGTAGGTATATTCATGCTTATGCTCATTAATGGGCTTTTTTTAGCTATGCCTAAGCTGATTGGTCTTGCCATTGACAGTTTTAATTACGGTAAAAAAGGTCTGACCGAGTATATTGCTTTAATAGCAGCTATCGGTATAAGTGTGAGCGTTTTGAAGTTTTTTTCCCGTCGTTATCTATTAGGTTCTATTCGACATATGGAATATGATATTCGCGAGCAGATTTTTAATCATGCCTTAGCTATTCCCATTTCCTATTATGAAAAAAATGGGCCGGGTAAGGTTATGGCACTAATCACAAATGATGTAACCTCTTTACGCGTTGCCTTGGGATTGGGAATAATGATTTTGGTGGATGTTATATTCTTTGGTTTTTTTTCATTTTTTATTATAGCTGAAAATATATCCCTAAAAATGGCTGCGACTATGCTATTCCCCATGCCTTTTCTTTTATGTGTAACCATTTATTTGGGGCGTAAGATGAGGGCCGCTCAACGATCTGCTCAAAGTAGTTATAGTGATATAACTGAGTTTTCTCAGGAACTTTTTTTAGGCATGGACATTATTCGTGCTTTTAATAAAGAAAGCAAGAGTATGTTGCGCTTTGAGGAGGTAAATCGAGAAAACTATGAAAGGAATATGAGAGTGGCTTTTTTGGACTCTTTGTTGGCACCTCTTACTTTTGTATTGCCCTTTCTTTGTTATGCAATAAATATCTATGTATCCGGGCAGCTTATTTTAGAAGGAAGTATTTCTATTGGTGATTTTGTCGCTTTAAACGGATATTTGATTCTTCTTATCGGACCACTTATGGGATTGGGGGCATTGGTGGCGGTTATGCAAAAAGGGAGCGCTTCTCTCGATCGTATCGATGCTTTTTTACAAGAAGAGATCGAAGGGGAAGAACCAAGTGAGGAATGTCTTGAGCTTAAAGATATTGTTATCCGCAATTTGAGCTTTGCCTATGAAGACGCAAAAATAGAAGCATTACATGAAATAAATATGGATATTCCGGCTGGCTCGTTTGTAGGGATGGTAGGCGCTCCGGGAACGGGAAAATCAACATTGTTTAAATTATTGCTGCGCCTCTATGAAGTGCCGGAAAAGGCCATTTTTTTTGGTGAAGAAGACATCAGATACATTCCTCTTGATAAATTGAGGCGAAGCATTTCATATGTTTCGCCTACAGCGTATATTTTGGGTGCTACTATTGCAGAGAATATTGCTTTTGGTGAACTTGGTAAAAACCGTATTACAGTAGAAGAAGCGGCCAAACGTGCCGCTCTTTCGGAGGATTTAGGTCTTAAAGTGAGGACAGAGACACAAAAAGTAAAAGAGGGAGGTACAGACTTATCCGGAGGGCAAAAACAGAGAATTAATATGGCCCGCGGCTTTTTTAAAAATGCTCCATATTTGCTCATGGACGATAGTTTGTCAGCCTTGGACTTCAGTAGTGCTTCTGAGGTATTAGCTCATTTACGAAAGGGAAGAAAGCAGACGGTTATTTTTATTTCACAGCGTGTTGAGGCACTTAAAGAAGCAGATTGTATTTATGTTTTTAAAGACAATACCATTGTTGAGCAAGGAACACATGAAGAACTTCTTGCGAAAAGAGAAGAGTATTATCGATTATATGCACAACAGTTCCAGGGAGGTGATGAGCATGAGTAACACAAAGGAGATTAATAAGAAAAATCCTTCCTTTGGTGATCTTCTCTTACTTCGTCAGTTCAGTGTGTATATAAGACCTTACCGACATATATTATTCCTTGCTTTTGTTGCCATGTTTTTGCTTCTTGGGCTAGAGATATGGCGACCCCTGATTATTAAGCATACAATAGACGAGGCTTTTCCTAAAAAAGATATGAATTTAATATTGTATTTTGCCGGAATTTATTTGCTAAATGTAGGGCTTAGCATTGTAATGACTTTCTTGCAGAATTATTTATTTCAATATTTCGGACAACGTGTAATTTATGAGATTAGAAACAAAGTTTTCTTTAACATACTTTCTCAATCAAGACAAAAATTTAGCGAAATACCTATAGGAAACTTGGTTACTCGCGTAACCGGAGATACAGAGGCATTGCGTAGTTTATACACAGATGTGATATTTAAAATGGGTCGCAGTTTTTTGCTTGTCATCGGCATTATTATTGTCATGTTTACACTTGATGTAAAGCTTACTTTGGTGGCAATTGTGATTCTTCCTATTATGGCAACTATTACGGGAATATATCAAAAGCATGCAAGGAAAGCTTTCAGAGGTGTTCGATCAAAGGTTTCAGCCACCAATACCTATGTGCAGGAAGTGTTGAATTTTATTGTTGTCATAAAAACATATTTGGGAAAGCGCTCTATCAAAGATAACTACGATACAATCAGTGAAGCCTTTTTAAAAGCGGGGTTAAACGAAGTACATACATTTTCTATATTTCGCCCTATTGTAGATTTTTTATATTTTTTGTGTATTTTATCGATTTTAGGGTTTACCAATTGGTTTGATAGCACGGCGGAAGCAGGCACGGTTTTTGCATTTATCCAATATGTAGATAAATTTTTTCAACCTATAAAAGAGTTTGCGGAAAAGTACAACATTATGCAGAGTTCTTTGGCAGGAGCAGAAAGACTTTTGCCAATTTTGCAAGATCCTCCCGAAACGGAGATCAAAGAAGAGTCCATTCCTCCGGAATTTAGGGAAATTAAGGAAATTTCCTTTGAAAATGTATGGTTTTCTTATGATAATAATGAAATATATGCTTTGGAAGATATTACGTTTAAAGTTAATGGAGGAGAATTTGTCGGTATTGTGGGCATTTCAGGGAGCGGTAAATCAACCCTTATGTCTTTGCTCATGGGCTTTTACAGACCCACAAAGGGCAGGATTTGTATCAATGGATATGATATTGCTTCGTATTCTCCCAGAATATTAAGAGAGATTACAGGGTATGTATTTCAGGATAGTCACTTATTTAAAGGAACTATTCGAGAAAACTTGTCTCTTTACGAAGCATCGATTCCCCAGGATATTTTGGAATCTGCGGCTAAAAAGGCATCTTTACACGATATGATAATGAATTTGCCCAAGCAGTATGATACGACAGTAGGTTATTTGGGATCGCTTCTTTCTCAGGGACAAAAGCAGCTTTTAGCCTTAGCTAGAGTACTGGTAAGACCCTATAAATTGTTGATTTTTGACGAGGCAACAGCTAACATAGATAGTGATACGGAAAATAAAATCCAAGAGTCAATAGAACATACCAGGGGAGAAAAAACAATTATCAGTATTGCACATCGCCTTTCAACGGTGAGAAGTGCCGATGCAATTTATGTAATGCGTCAAGGGCGCATTGTTGAAGAAGGAAGATTTGATGAACTCTTAGATAAAAGGGGAGAACTGTACTTCCTTTGGAGTAAGCAATAGAGTTTTTTCAGGTAAAATAATGAATGAATCTGATTTCTTTAATGTTAGCAATGTGGGCAGGAGCAAGTTATGGAGTATATTGAGTCGGAAAAAAATAAAACATTAAAGCGCTTATCTGCTTTAGGTCAGAGAAAATATAGAGAAAAATATGGAGAATACATATTAGAGGGATATAGGGCTGTAAAAGATGGGATATTGGCAGGACAGATTCGGGTGCTCTTTTTGGCTTCGCATATGGCAAAAAAGAATTTATATGAAGAATTAGCTATTAAAGTGGATGAGCAAGGAGGCAAAGCTTATATAGTGCCTGAGAAAATTTTTCAAAATTTTGTGCAGACCTCACAATCGCAAGGGATTATTGCTATTGCTCGGAAGAAGAAATATGAATTTGAGTCTTTTCAGGTAAAGGCAGGAGCTCTTTATATTCTTTTAGATCGAGTACAAGATCCGGGAAACTTGGGGACGGTGTTGAGAACAGCTGTTGCCGGTGGAGTGGAAGCGATTTTTCTTACAAAAGGATCTGTAGACCTTTATAATGATAAAGTCGTACGAAGCGCCATGAGTGCCATAGGAAAGATTGCTATTTATGAGAATCTCGATGAGAGGCAAATAGTTGCATTATTGAAAAGAGAAGAATTACATGTTATTTCGGCTGATTTGGAGAATTCACAGGATTATCGAAAAGGCATCTACAAGCGGCCACTTTTATTGGCATTCGGCAATGAAGGCGAAGGATTAGCGCCTTATATTCTTGAGCATAGTGATGAAATACTTAGATTACCCTTATGGGGACCTATAGAGTCACTAAACTTAGGTGTTGCAGCAGGCATATTTATCTATAAAGCAGGAGAAGAGGCAGAGTATGATGGATAGTTTTATAGTAGATGAACTGGTTGAAAAACTACAAAGTGGTTCCATGGATAAAGAAGATTTTAAAGCGGCTTTATACTCTTCTATGGTTAAAGAGATGGAGGAAGCTTCCATAGATTTGAATCGAGAACAACGACAGGGGTTTCCGGAAGTTGTTTATTGTGAGGGAAAAACGGATGAACAATGTGTTCAAATTTTAAAAGAACTGGAAAAAAAGTATGATAATGTCATCGGCACCAGGGCGAGAGCCTCAACCTTTAATATGCTTGAAAAAGAGGGATCTTCTTTTGTTTATCACGAGTTAAGTGGTATGCTATATCTTCACAGAAATAAGAAAGTAGTAAATGAGGATCGAATAATTGCCGTAGTGGCGGCAGGGACCAGCGATTTGAGAGTGGCTGAAGAAGCGGCTCTTACTGCGGAGATTATGGGAAACGAGGTTCGCCGGATATATGATGTGGGAGTGGCGGGGATTCATCGTTTATTTCATAAACTTCCGGACTTAAAGACGGCTAATGTGGTTATTGTTGTGGCAGGCATGGAAGGGGCTTTGGCTAGTGTGGTGGGAGGACTTTTGAACTCTCCTATTATTGCTGTTCCAACCAGCGTAGGTTACGGAGCAAGCTTCCATGGTCTTGCTGCTTTATTAGCTATGTTAAATTCCTGTGCGGCCGGTGTAGGTGTCGTAAATATCGACAATGGATTTGGAGCGGGGCGATTGGCACACATTATTAATAGCAGAAGATAGTGATTATATAGTGATTATTTTGTTGAACACATCTGAGATAAGCGATTATAGTGATTGCCAGTAAGAAAGATAAGAGGAGTAGGTATGGAGCAACATATGAATCAGTTATGGAAGATAGAAGCGAATATAGACAATATGAATCCTGAATACTACAGCGCTCATCTTGACGAGCTCTTATCTTTAGGTGTAAAGGATGCTTGGCTAACCCCTATTATTATGAAAAAAGGGCGCCCTGCCATATTATTAAGTTGTTTGGTTGATACGGAAATATTTCCCATTGTGGAGAACTATCTTTTTAAGCATACAACAACTATCGGGTTTCGTTATTATCCGGTAAATCGAGCTATTTGTGAACGAAGATTTGAGGAAGTAAATTGCCAAGGAAAAAAAATTAAAATTAAGCTGGCTATATATGAAGGAGAAGTCGTAAATGCAAGTATCGAATATGAAGACTTATATGCACTTTTTAAAGAAACGGGAAAGCCATTAAAGGAGTTAGAAAAAGAGGTTTGGAAGAAATATTACGGTAACTAGCGAAGAGTGTTTACAAGGTCGGATGTGTTTGATAAAATAACAATTATCCACTGTACGCATACAATGGGAGATATATGAAACGAATTATTGTAAATGCCGATGATTTTGGCCTTCACTCTTCAATTAATGAAGGCATTATTATGGGGCATCAAGAAGGGATTATAACGAGTACTTCTTTACTGGCAGTTGGAGAAGCCTTTGATGAGGCTGTTGTTCTTGGCAAAAAAGAAAGCCGATTGGGCGTTGGCATTCACTTAGCTTTAGTTGGGGGGTTACCTCCTTTAGGAAAAAAAGCGGAAGTTTCTTCTTTGGTGGATGAACGAGGTTTTTTTCCCGAACTGCATACGGAAGTAATAAAACGAGTGTTACAGGGACAAGTTAACTTTACGCAAGTATTTGACGAATTGGATCGACAATTTTTACGATGTATGGAGTCCGGACTTCCTATAACTCATGTTGACGGACATCAACATCTACATATGCTTCCGGAGATTCTTTATATTGTTGTTGCATTGATGAAGAAATACGGTATCAATAAACTTCGTATTCCCGGAGAAATGGCTTTTTTTTTCAATGGAAATTTTGATTTAGCACGGATAGCGGGTCGCAATGGATTGACTTATTTGTCTAAACGGGCAAAAGCGAGGATCAGACCGTTCTACTTTTATTACCCCAGATATTTTTGGGGTATGATTAACGGAGGGAAGCTGACAAAGCAAGCTTTGATGGGAATTCTTAGGGAGGTTAATAATAAAGCAGGAACGCATGAAATAATGGCACATCCGGGGAAGGACAATCTTATTTTGGCTAAACGTTTTGATTGGGGCTATCATTGGGAAGAAGAACTTGAAGCCCTCTGCAGCTCGGAGGTAAAAAAGTATATAAAAGAAAGGGATATTCATCTCATCCATTATGGAGAGTTAACATGAATAAATTACTACTTAGAGGAATAGCTCTTTGCATATTTTTGCTTACGGTTTCGATTCTGACTGTTTATTGGACGGTTGATTTTAATTCATTATCCTATCTGCAGTCTTTTAATCCATTGTCTCTAGTACTGGTTTCTTTGTGCTTGGTTGCAGGAATGTTTTTTGACGGACTCAGATTGCAGAGGTTGGTGCGGGTAGCAGGATATCATTTGCCGGTGAAAGCTATGTTACAGGTTATAGCAGGAAACTACTTCATGGCAATGCTGACCCCGGGAGCTTCAGGTGGCGCGGTAGCACAGGTAATTTTGTTAAAAAGCATGGGCGTGCCCGTAGCAGTGGGAACTCCAATAGTGTTAATTCGCACTATTTTTTCCATTGTTTTTTTAATATTTTCTCTACCTTTTATTTTTATGGCAGATCATTTTGAAATTCCCTATATCGGCAAGGAGTTTTTGCTATTTCTATCACTTTTGGCGGTTCTGGGGCTTGCGGGAAGTATTTACGGCATGAATCGTAGGGCGGTAAAATCTTTTATTCTTAAATTTTTGCCTGGAAAAACTTTTTTTCAAAAACGTAAATATATTAAAAGACTGCAAACCATGAATAGAGGGTTTTCCATCCTCTATAGAGAACCTAGAGAATGTCTCCTCGTTTTTTTTGAGTCGGGGGCAAGTCTTATTTTTCTATATAGTATTGCACCGGCACTGATGTTGGCTTTTACGGATTCACTTTCCTTCTGGGCGATTATTAATCGTATGATATTGTTGAATCTGATCTTATACTTTGCGCCTACACCGGGAGGAGCCGGAATTGCGGAAGCTTTGTTTGTGTTCTTCTTTTCTTCCTTTTTACCGGCCGGTACTGTTGGAATTGTAGCGGTGGGGTGGCGAATCTTTGCCGAGTATGTACCCTTTTTCTTTGGGATGTACGGAATGTTTACGTTCTATGGAAAAAAATATTTGCAGTAAAGGGAAAGAGAAAGAAGACATATGATATTCGTGATGACAATAAAATCAAAGGGTATATGGGATGTAAATATGATATGTTAAATGCCGATAGGGATTTATAATGATAAATAGATAGCGAGGGATTAGGGTGACAAAAGTAAAAAACGACAAATTTTATTTAGTGCAAGAAGATATCTTACCGGAAGCCATAAAGAAAACCATTAAGGTAAAAGAAATTTTGAAAATGGGAAGGGTAAAAACTATCAATGAAGCTGTAGAAATGATGGAACTTAGTCGTTCAGCCTACTATAAGTATAAAGATTTTGTTTTCCCTTTTTACGAGATTGCGGCAGGCAAAATTGTTAGTATTACCATATCAATGTCAAATGAACCCGGAATGCTTTCTTTGGTATTGCAAGCTATTGCGGAGCGTAAGGGCAGTATATTAACTATTAATCAGGATATTCCTTTGCAGGGGATTGCCAATGCGAGCATATCTTTTGAAACAAAAGACATGCAAGCACCTTTAGAGGAATTGATTGATCATATAAAAAACATTAAAGGAATTATAAAAATCGAAATTATTGGACAGGCATAGGGGAAAATATGGAGAGAATTAAGATTGCCTTATTGGGTTTCGGAACGGTGGGGACCGGAACATATGAATTATTGAAAGCGAATAAAAAGCTTATTGAAGATCGAATAGGTGTGGGTCTCGAAGTTAGCAAGATTCTTTTGCGGAATCCGGAAGACTACAAGGATTATCCATTTATGGATAATCCTGTTTTAACATCTCGCGTGGAAGATATTTTGGGAGATCCAAATATAAAGATAATAGTGGAAGTTATGGGAGGCACTACTTTTGCCAGAGAATGTATAGAAGGGGCTCTTAAAGAGGGAAAGCATGTGGTGACAGCCAACAAGGATTTAATTGCCACGGCAGGGCCCCATCTTTTCGGATTGGCAGAAAAAAAGAATCTAGATCTTCGATTTGAAGCCAGTGTGCTTGGCGGTATCCCGATCATTCGATCTCTTTATGAGTCTTTAGGGGGCAATGCCATTACAGAACTTGTGGGAATTATGAATGGAACTACAAACTTCATATTGACAAAAATGACTGAAGAAGGAAAAGGATATGCGGAAGTCTTAAAAGAAGCACAAGAATTGGGATATGCGGAAGCAGACCCCACTTCGGATGTAGAAGGTTATGACGCGGCTAGAAAACTTGCTATTTTGTCCTCAATTGCCTTTAACAGACGAATCTTTTTTGAAGACGTGGATGTGGAAGGGATAAGCCGAATAGACTCTGCAGATATTGATTATGCCAAAGAATTTAACTTTGTTATCAAGCTTGTAGGACAGGCAAAAGAAACAAAAAAAGGTTTGTCACTATGTGTGCAACCCGTTTTTTTGAAGAAAGACCATCCTTTGGCTTCTGTGCGGGGAGCTTATAATGCCATTTATGTGAAAGGAAATGGTATTGATGATGCTATGTTTTACGGAAAGGGAGCGGGTGGATTCCCTACCGGAAGTGCAGTAGTTAGTGATATCATGGAGATTGCAAAAAATATTTCTTTGAACTGTACAGGAAGAGTGAAACAATACTACTATCCGGATAAAAATATTTACGCACCGGGGAAAATAAAGTCTTCCTATTACATACGTTTAGGCGTGGATAATTCTACGGGAGTATTGGCGAGAATTGCCGGGAAATTGGCAGATCATCGCATTTCAGTTCGATCAGTGATTCAGCGTGATGAGAAGTCGGAAATGGCGGAAATTGTTATAGTAACAAATGAATGTCCTCGTTCCTATGTTCTGAATACAATTGAAAGTTTTAATTCCTTAATGTGTGTAAAAAAAGTTCATAGTGTTATCCGTGTAATGGGAGAATGATTATGTGTAAGATTGCGGTACAGGTTCCGGCTACAAGTGCAAACTGTGGGCCCGGCTTTGATACTATCGGACTGGCATTGGAACTGTATAATACTTTTGTATTTGAATGTGTTGCCGGAGCTACGGAGTATACCTTTTCCTTTGAAGGATTAGGTGCGGATTTAATGGAGAAGGAAGACGAAAAAAATAATTTAGTGGTCAAAGCTATGCTTCGTATTTTTGAGGAAGCCAAGATGGATCCTCTTTATGGACATATTCACTGCAAGGTGGAAGTACCCCCCGCACGTGGTCTTGGAAGCAGTTCTACAGCTATAGTGGCAGGACTTTTTCTGGCAAATGCAGTTGTCAAGGAGCCTTTTACCAAAGACCGATTACTTGCCATAGGGACAGAAATGGAAGGGCATCCGGATAATGTTTGCCCTGCTATTTTAGGAAATCTTTGCTGTGCCGTCATGGAAAAGGGACAATTGTTTTATCATCTTGTGGATTTGTCGGAAGGGTTAACTTTTGCTGTTGTGGTACCGGAAATACTTGTGTCCACGGAAGATGCAAGAAAAGCTTTGCCAAAGATGATTCCGCATCACTTGGCGGCCAAAAACGGAGCACACTTGGCTTTTCTTTTGTTATCTCTTGAAAAAGGCAAGTTTGAAGAATTACACATGGGATTAGAAGATTATTTACATGTACCATATAGAAAGCTACTTATTCCCCATTATGATGAGGTCTCTAAGGCGGCCCTTTCGGCGGGAGCAAAAGGGGTTACTATAAGTGGTTCCGGGTCAACGATAATCGCATATTGTACGGATAAAACAAAAGAGGTGGCAGAAGCCATGGCTGCAGCTTTTGTGAACAATGGAGTTCGTGCAAAGCCTTATGTTTTAAGGGCAAACCGTGAAGGAACAACCTATGTTCAGCTTGACTAAGGTAAGTGAAATTAGATATACTATATAAGTACGGACGGGACGTAGCTCAGCTTGGTAGAGCGCTACCTTGGGGTGGTAGAGGTCGCAAGTTCAAATCTTGTCGTTCCGACCATTTATTTATCAGGAGGAAACAATGAACAGTATAAAAACCGTGTTATTATTGGGGGCATTGACAGGCCTTTTGGTAGGTCTTGGTCAATACTTCGGTGGTAATCAGGGTATGATGGTAATGTTTGCCATCTCTTTAGGAATGAATTTTTATAGTTATTGGTTTAGTGATAAAATGATTCTTCGTGCCTATGGAGCTCAGCCTATTACAAAGCAAGAGGCTCCGGAGCTTTATGGGATGGTGGAAGAATTAGCAAAAAGGGCAAATCTTCCTATGCCTAAAGTGTGTATCATTAATTCAGATGTCCCCAATGCTTTTGCAACGGGAAGGAATCCACAGAATGCGGCAGTTGCAGCTACAACCGGATTACTGAAGATGCTTACAAATGAAGAGATTGCCGGGGTATTGGCGCATGAGTTGAGTCATATCAAACATCGCGATACATTAATCAGCACTGTTGCGGCAAGTATTGCAGGGATGATTGCTATGCTGGCCAATATGCTTCAATTTTTTGCGATTTTCGGCAGTTCAAGGGATGATAATCGCGGTGGTAATCCTATTGCTTTGATTGCTACGATTATCCTAGCGCCTATTGCAGCAACCATGATTCAAATGGCTATTTCCCGTTCTCGAGAATATATGGCGGATGCCGGTGCTGCAGAAATGACAAGACAGCCTTTAGCATTGGCTTCTGCGTTGAAAAAGATAGAAGCCTATGCTAAGCAACGGGTTCTTCCCCATGCACAAGAGGCTAGTGCACATATGTTTATTATCAACCCGTTAAGCGGTGTTGCAAAAAACATGGCCAGCTTGTTTAGTACACATCCTAGCACGACATCTAGAGTGGAAAAGCTTGAAGAGTTGGCAAAAACAATTCGCTAAGAGGAGGATTCTCATGGAAAAGACTTTGGTATTAGTTAAGCCTGATGGAGTGAAAAAAAGACTTTGCGGTGAGGTATTGGCTCGCTTTGAAAGAAAAGGCCTTGAGATAGAGGCAATTAAAATGGTGCAGGTGGCACGCGAGCTTGCAGAGGAACACTATGGAGAGCATAAAGGGAAGGGTTTCTTCGAAGATCTTATTGCTTTCATTACTTCAGGCCCTGTGTTGGCTATGGTACTAAGCGGAGAAAACGCTATCGCAGTCGTGCGAAAATTAAATGGTGCAACCAATCCTGTAGAGGCTGAACCTGGAACGATTCGTGGCGACTACGCATTAACAATTGACGAAAATATTGTGCATGCTTCCGATGCAGCAGAAACAGCTCTTCGTGAAATTAAATTGTGGTTCCCTGAGCTTTCCAAATAGGGAGGAGTGAATCCTATGGCTAAGGTCTATACAAAGACGGGAGATAAAGGTCAAACAAGTCTTTTTACGGGAGAAAGAGTTGACAAAGATTGTCTTCGTGTAGAAGTTTACGGTATTGTTGATGAAATTGAAGCGAACTTGGGCTTTGCACGAGCCATTGTCGAATCTGAAGAGTTAAGAAATGAGATTTACGGTTTGCAACGCATGCTTTGGCTTCTTATGGCTGATTTGGCAAGTTTGAATCAAGAGGCCCATATTAAAGAAGAGCAGGTAGTGGAACTGGAAAACATTATTGATAAGTATGATGCTCGTTTGCAACCGTTATCTAAATTTTTAGTGTCCGGTGATACAAAAGGATCGGCAGCACTACATATAGCTCGAACTATAACGAGAAGAGCGGAACGAGCACTGTGGAAACTCTCTAAAACAGAGGAAGTACATGAGTCGAATATTCGTTTTTTAAATCGTCTGTCTGATCTCTGCTTTATTCTTGCAAGAGCAGAAAGTGAATTATAAAATAAAAAAGCTATGTTGCAGGAGGTAACATAGCTTTTTATTTTTCCTCTTTAGGGATATTAAGTTACTCATCTCATTACATTGTTTTTGTTTCAATGTGAGTAAGCATATCATGAGGACTTGGATAGAAGAAGTAACATTGAGGAATTTGCTTTTTAAACTTTGTAATTAAAATAGAAGATAGCGCTGTTTCAAAATCAATTACTTGGGCAGAGGCAAGAACGCTGTCTTCCACTAAAATAAACATTTGAGGTGGAACCTCAGGTGCGTTGTCCGGCAATAAATTGCGGTCAATGGGAACATTGATGATGACGCGTATGGTAGCAAGATAATTCCCATTTTCGTCCGTTATCATGGCTCGATAAGTATTTTCCCATAGGGTAGCTAACAGTTCGACTTTTATTGTAGAATAATTCATATACATACTCCTTTAGTAATAATACATATATGATACTCAAAATCGATTAATCTGTATAGGTGAATTATGAAAAGTAAATTAATATTATGTTCCGGAGGTGCAAGAAGCGGAAAAAGTGAATTTGCCGAGAAACTAGCCTTATCGCTTAAAGGCGAGAAGGCTTATATTGCAACCGCACGGATTTATGATGAGGAAGTACAAACTCGCGTCAATCAACATAAAGCCAGACGAGGTGAAGAATGGAAAAACTATGAAATTCCCTTACATATTAGTGCTAGCTTTGCAGATCTGGCTAAAGATAGTGATATTTTACTTTTGGATTGCCTCACCATGTATGTGATGAACTACATGATGGACTGCGAGTCCGATGAAGTTGAATCAATTTTAATTAATGAAATGAATAATCTTTTTGAAATCCTGATGCATATAGAAAATAAAACACTCATATGCGTGACAAACGAAATTGGTTTAGGTATTGTGCCGGAGGATGCTCTTTCACGTCGATTCAGGGATTTGGCGGGATTGATTAATCGGATGGTGGCAAACCAAGCAACGGAAGTCTATTTTACAGTAAGCGGTATTACCATGGAAATCAAAGGCAAAGGGGTTAAAATACATGGCTAAAAAGATTATGTTCCAAGGAACGAGTTCCAATGTAGGAAAGAGCGTTTTAACGACAGCTCTGTGTCGGATTTTTTATCGTCAAGGCATGCGAGTGGCTCCTTTTAAGGCACAGAACATGGCACTTAATTCTTATGTAACCAAATGGGGAGATGAAATCGGTCGTGCTCAAGTGGCACAAGCGGAAGCCGCTAAAACAGAGCCTATTGTACAAATGAATCCGGTATTGTTAAAGCCGACCGGCAATCAATCTTCACAAGTTGTCTTGATGGGAAAACCTGTAGGAACCTATAGTGCAAGAGAATATCATACAAAATACTCTTTAACAGCTTTAGATAAGGTAAAAGAAAGTTTGGATTATCTCGATAAAAACTTCGATATGATAGTTATTGAAGGCGCGGGGAGTCCAGCGGAAGTTAATCTGAAAGCAAACGATATTGTAAATATGCGTGTTGCTAAAATGGCAAATGTTCCTGTTTTTTTAGTGGCAGATATAGATAGAGGTGGTGCAATTGCATCCATCGTGGGAACACTAGAACTATTGGAGGCGGAAGAAAGGGAGCTTGTTAAGGGAATTGTAATTAATAAATTTAGGGGAGATCTTACTCTTCTGCAGCCTGCACTTGATTTCATTGTAGAAAAGACGGGGAAGCCTATATTAGGTGTTATTCCCAGCATAGAAAATCTTGATATTGATGAAGAGGATTCTGTGGCATTGGAGAGTAAAAAAAGTCGTATGAACAAGGAGCTGGAAGTCGTTGTACTCCAAACTCCAAAAATTTCAAATTTTACAGACTTTGATGCACTTGCCTATGAGCCGGATGTTTCTCTTCGGTTTATAAAGCAGGGTGACAGTATAGGAAATCCGGATTTAATCATTATTCCCGGCTCTAAAAATACCATTGCAGATATGGAGTATTTATATGCACATGGATTTGTGGCGGATATTTTGGAGAAAGTAAAGGGTGGAACCCCTGTTCTCGGTATTTGCGGAGGATATCAAATGCTGGGAGAAAAAATAATGGATCCCTATCATATAGAAGGGGAGCGAGATGAAATAGAAGGAATCGGTGTTCTAGCAAGTCATACCGTTATGGAGAAGGAAAAAAATACATATCAAGTTACTTTTGATTGTGAAGAATTGCCTATTTTCGGTCGCCCTTTTACCGCTAAATCCTTGGTAGGATATGAAATACATATGGGAACTACTACGCCTAAAAGTGCAGATGTTAAGCAATGTTTTACAATTACGAAGCGAGGGCAGGAAGAAACGTCTATTTCCGATGGTCTCATAAGTGCGGATAATTTGGTAATGGGGTCATATATTCATGGATTTTTGGATAATGACGAGTTACGCCGTCATATTCTAAATGGCTTGCGTGAAAAGAAAGGCTTGAGCCCCCTTCCTGTGGTATTTAAATATTTTGAACACAAGGATGCTGCGTATGAGCGTTTGGCGGATATAGTAGATAAACACATTGATTACACTGTTTTAAATGCAGTGTTGGAGCAATAAATAATGAAATACTATTTGGAATATTTTATCCCTCTTGCCGCTTTTTTATTAGATGCGATTGTGGGGGATCCGAGAAGCCGATATCATCCTGTTGTTCTTATAGGGAATGTTGTCGAGTTTTATGAATCGATTTTTTATCATCCTGAAGATGGTGTGATAAAAAAGTTGTTTTTTGGATTTGTTACCGTGCTTTTGGTGCTGGGAACGGTAGGGAGTATTGGAATCGTCCTGATAATGTTGGGAAATGCTATCCATTTATGGGTAGGATTTGCTGTAAAAGTTTTTCTTTTGTACTCGGCCATATCTCCACGATCTTTGGCCGAGGCAGGAATGGAACTTTATTCACTCCTTAAGAAAAAAAACATTTCTAAGGCACGAGAAAAAGTTGGATGGATTGTGGGGCGAGATACGGCGGACTTAGATGAAGGAGAAATCACGAGAGCAACCGTTGAGACTATTTCTGAAAACACGGTGGACGGCATAATTGCACCTTTCTTTTACTGTGCCTTGTTCGGACCTATGGGAGCTTTTTTATATCGAACCATAAATACCATGGACTCTATGTTGGGATATAAAAATACCAGATATATTTACTTTGGTCGTTTTGCCGCTCGCTTAGATGATGTAGCAAATTGGATCCCAGCTAGAATTACCTTTCTTTTGCTTACCCTTTCTGCTTTTTTACTCAGAGAAGATGCCAAATGTGCATGGAATATTGGTTTAAGAGATGCAAAGAAACACCCCAGTCCAAATGGGGGCTATGCAGAGGCTCCTGTTGCAGGAGCACTTCACGTTAGATTGGGGGGCTATAACAAATACGGAGAAAAGATAACATTTAGGGAATATATGGGAAACCCGGATGAACTACTGAGCGCTGTACATATCAAAAGGACAATTCGCCTTATGTATATAACGGCACTTGTGGGAATGGTTATAACAACAGTCATATATATTAGCAAGGGTTGATAGGGAATGAATGCGTTTTTTGTGGGCTTACAATTTTTAACTAGGATTAAATTGGTTAGACAAAATGAGTGGAAAATAGAGGATTTTGGAAAGAGTGTGGTATATTTTCCTTGTGTGGGACTAGTAATAGGTCTATGTTTATACGGATTTTATCTGCTTTTTTCTCCCCATTTAAAATGGCAACTTTTAGCACTTTTACTCATGATTTTTGAATTTTTGCTTACCGGCGGTCTTCATGCCGATGGATATATGGACACGTGTGACGGTATTTTTTCCGGACGAGACAGAGAAAGAAAGTTGGAAATAATGAAGGACAGTCGTGTAGGTGCCAATGGAGTTGTGGCCTTTGTTTTTCTTGCTCTTTTAAAATGGCAGCTATTTTTTGCTTTGCCGGAACAAACAATAGAATTTGCTTTAATTCTCATGCCTCTCCTTAGTCGCTATGGCATGACTTTAAGTATCCGCCTTTTCCCTTATGCAAGGCCGGAAGGCATGGGAAAAGCATTTGCTTCTCATTCTCCTCCTTATACGATTATCGTATCAAGTGCTATGGCCGTTCTTCCTCTATTCTATTATGGGGTGTCTTACCTTCCCTTTTTTGGAGGTACAATCCTTGTAACCTATCTTTTAAATATGTGGATTACCGGGGAATTGGGAGGCGTGACGGGCGATACATACGGCTTTACTTGTGAAGTTACCGAGTTATTATTTTTATTAAGTGTAGTATTGTTTATGTAGAGAAGGAGACGAGTATGGCATTTATGGTAAAATCTCCGGGTTCCTGTGGAGAGTTCTTGCAAGGGGCACTGGGAAATAGAACCTTTTTGGTCACATGCCCGATAAATCGCTATACTCATGCAGTTAGTGATAATAAGTATCCATTTCCCTATCGTGAAACTATTTTACAACCGAAGTCTTTAATGGCAAAAGAAATTACGCTTAAACTTTTGGGAAAGGAAAATGTGCTTACTCCCATATACATGACATCGGAAATTCATCAGGGAAAGGGAATGGCTTCCAGTAGTGCAGATATTAGTGCAGTTGCAATGGCTACGGCCTTGGCTCATGGGAGACCTTTGGAGTATAAAGAACTAGAGAGAATTGCTTTGTCAATTGAACCGAGTGATGCAATCTTTTACCCTTTCGTTGTACAGTTCGATTATTTAAGGGGAGAAATATCCCGTCCTTTAGGACTTTGTCCACCGATGAAAATTCTTATTTTTGATCAAGGTGGAGAAGTAGATACGATTGCCTTTAATCAGCAACCTAATTTGCGAGAACTGATCAAAGAAAAGGAGGGGCTTATTGAAGAGGCCCTCTATTATTTTGAAAAGGGAATTAAAGAAGGTGATAGTCAAATGCTCGGACAGGCATGCACCTTAAGTTCGTTTGCAAATCAGAGGATTTTAAATAAGCCGGACTTATACGAGTTTCACGAAATAGGACAGCATTATCGAAGTCTCGGCACCGTTATTGCACATAGCGGATCCATTATGGGGCTGTTGTTTCCTTTTGACAGTCATCATATTCCTGCTTGTGCCGAACATATTAGAAAATCGTTACCCCAATTAACTTATGTGGATACAGTAGACACCACCAATGAGGGAATTCGCTTTGAGAAGATATAGTAAAGCAGGATAATATGAAAGAAATCAAAGAAGTAATCCGAAAAAAAGAAAATACGCATGGCGGAAATATCTACAGTTTTGCACGAAAAAAAGGAATAGAAAAAGCAGAGATAATTGATTTTAGCGCGAATATAAACCCTCTTGGCATGAGTCCTAAGGGTAGAGAAGCCATGGAAAAAGCTATAGAGGGGATAATCCATTATCCGGATCCGGATAATTATGAGCTTATAAAAGCAATAGCAAGGCATTATAAAGTTGATGAAGAGACAGTTGTTTTAGGCAATGGTGCATCTGAGATTATTTATGCAATATGTCGTCTTAAAGGAAAAGAGAAGATAGTTGTAACGGCTCCGGCTTTTTCTGAATATTCCAAAGCCGCTATCGCAGCTGATTTACCTGTTGAAAGCGTTTTTGTGAACATAAATGAAAATTTTTCCGTTTCAAAGGATATATGGAAAAAGATATCACTGGAAAAGACAATTCTCTTTTTGGGAAATCCTAATAATCCGGATGGAAGTATGTATCCTTTGGAAGAAGGACTTTGGCTTTTGGAATACACTAAAGATAAGAATTGTCTCGTTGTTATGGATGAATCTTTTATGGATTTCTCCGATGACATTTATTCATATCGAAGATATCTTAAGGCGTATTCGCACTTGATAATTTTGCATTCCTTTACAAAGTTTTTTGCAGTACCGGGCCTTCGCATTGGTGCGGGGTTTATGCATCCTGTGATAGCAAAAAAAATCAGATTGCAAATTCCTACATGGTCCGTTAATCATCTTAGCAATGTGTATATGGTGGCGGCTTTGGATGATGAAGAGTATATCAGCAACAGTAGGAAGTTTATGGCAAATGAAAGAAAACGGGTGTATGAACTATACGCAGAACTTCCGGGAGTACAACCTTATTTTCCGTCAGCCGATTTTATGCTTTTTTATTGGTCTTATGAAAAAAAATCGGGGCAAGATTTACAGAAGTATTTGGAAGATAGATATATATTGATTCGTTCTTGCATGGCTTATGATAATCTCGGAGATAACTGGTTTCGGATAGCCATTAAGGATCGGGAAAAAAACGACAAATTATTTCTTCACATTAAGGAGTTTTTGGATGAATAAAATATATTTTGTACGCCATGGAGAAACAGAGTGGAACAAAACAGGGAAATATCAAGGGGGAACTGATGTTCCTCTAAATGAAATAGGATTACTGCAGGCGAAACGTTGCGCTGAAGTTATGAAAAGGATTCACATAGACCGAATTATATCCAGTGATTTGTCAAGGGCTACAGTGACGGCCAAAATTATTAACGAAGAACACAGAGTTCCTTTGAAACTGGATGCGGGGCTTAGAGAAATCTCTTTTGGAGATTGGGAAGGCTTAACTTATGAGCAAATTTCAGCCAAATGGCCCGGCGCCATTGAAGAAATGTACAGTAAGCCGAGCCGACTTACCATATCCAATGGTGAATCATTTCAAATGGTTCAGAACAGAGCTTGGGCGGCGTTGAAACGAGAAATAAGTGTATCGGAAGACGGAGAAACTATTTTAGTAGTGTGTCATGGGGGAACTATCAGAGTATTATTGTGCCAGATTTTAGGAATGAATTTAGACCACGCATGGAATTTTCGTCAAGGAAATACAGCTATAAGCTATGTCGATTATTATGGCGATAATGGCGTCATAAATACATTAGGCATGTTGAATTATTTGGATCACATTAGAGACCTTGAACATGCCGGTATCAGCTGATAATTAGTTCGATGTCTACTACTGGTCGGTTATGCACTTAGTAAATAAAAGATATGGAATGTGTAAGACTAGTTAAAGAAAAGGAGAGACGGTTCAGAAGAATCGTCTTTTTTACTCAGTTTAATACCCCTATACAGGAGAAGAAATGAGACTTGATAAAATATTGGCAAATCGTGCTTTTGGTAGCCGTAAAGAAGTGCATGAAATAATAAAAAAAGGGCTTGTTCAAGTTAATGGAAAAGTAGTTTGTCAAAAAGACTATGCTGTGGATATAAAAGTAGATACATTAATAGTGGGAGGAGAAGAAGTGCAGCTTATAGAGAAGTATTATGTGAAGCTTCACAAGCCAAAAGGATATGTTACTGCTGTGGAGGATCCTCATTATCCTACGGTTATGGATTTATTGCCTTTATCGTATAAAAAGATGGGAGTTTATCCGGTGGGGCGATTAGATAAAGACACGGAAGGGCTGTTACTCCTTACAAATGACGGACAATGGGCGCATAGGATTATTAACGGGAAAAAGGAAATTTGTAAATGTTATTTTGCAGAATTTGAAGGTCAGCTTACAGATGATGCAGATGAAAGGGTTAGTGCAGGGCTCATATTGGAAGATGGAACCCCATGTAGGCCGGCAGTACTTAAAATGCTTGGGGAAAATAATCTGGAATTAACACTTAAAGAAGGGAAGTTTCACCAAGTTAAACGAATGGTGGCTATATTAGGCGGAGAAGTTACTTATCTGAAACGACTGTCAGTGGGCTCCATTACATTAAAGGGAATAGAAGAGGCGGGAAGCTACACTTTTTTAGATGATGAAGAAGTGCAAGAAGTTTAGCTTCTATTCTTATGAAGTCTAATAAAATCTACCCATAACTGTATTTTTATGATATTATAATAGATAGCCAAAATCACTATATTAAGGGGCCGGCTTATATGAACAAAATAAATAAACTACATACTTTTTTGTATGAGAAACAATTTGACGGACTAATTATAGTTAATCCTCTGAATTTGCGTTATTTTACGGGGTTTACGGGAAGCACGGCAGTGGCCTATATATCTAAAGACCTTGCCCATATAGTTACGGATAGCCGTTATACCGAGCAAGCTAAGGCACAATGCCAAGGGTTTGAGGTGCACCGGTATGAGGTTTCTCCATGGGAAACTCTGAACAAAATAGTGCTTACAGAACATGAAAATTTGGCATTTGAAGGAAATCATATGGTGTATTCCGCCTATGAAAAGATGACCGCTGCGTTCAAGGGGAAAGGCTTTACACCTACAGAGTTCGAAATATTGCGAAGCGTGAAAACAGAAGAAGAGCTGGTTATGCTAAAGAAAGCTGCCGTGATAGCGGATGAAGCTTTTAAGGCGATGTTGCCGAAAATAGCCGTAGGAATGACGGAAAATGAAGTACGAATTATTCTTGAAACGGAAATGTTAAAACTAGGATCTCAAAAGCCTTCCTTTGATACTATCGTTGCATCAGGTGAGCGATCCAGTTTGCCTCATGGGAGAGCAAGCGAAAAAAGAATAGAGTCAGGGAATTTTGTTACTTTTGATTTCGGTGCAACGTATCAGGGCTTTCACTCTGATACAACCAGAACTATTGTTATGGGAACGGCAAGCGATGAACAAAGACAAATCTATGATTTGGTTTTAGAAGCGCAGTGTGCCGGCGTTAAGGCAGTAAAAGCAGGAATTATGGCGAAAGAGGTAGATACTATTTCCCGAGATATTATTAAGAAGGCCGGGTACGGAGAATTTTTCGGACATGGCTTGGGACATGGTGTAGGTCTTGATATCCATGAACAACCGGTTCTTTCTCCGTTGTCGGAAGCCATTTTAGAAGAAAATATGGTTGTGACGGTTGAGCCGGGTGTGTATTTACCTAAGCGAATGGGTGTTCGCATTGAGGATACCGTTATCGTAACAAAAGATGGTTGTGAGGTGATTACTCATCTCTCTAAAGAACTGATTGAAATTAAATAAAATCGGATAATTGCGAGTAAAGATAGATAGGTTAACAAATATAGGTAAACGGAGGGATTTGTAATGATTTCCAGTAATGATTTTCGACCAGGTGTGACAATTGAAGTGGACGGTAATGTGTGGCAAATTGTAGATTTTCAGCATGTTAAGCCGGGAAAGGGTGCTGCGTTTGTTCGGGCAAAAATGAAAAATCTGCAAACCGGTGCTGTGGTTGAACGCACATGGAATGCAGGAGAAAAAGTGCCGAAGGCTCATGTAGATCGTCGCCGTATGCAGTACTTATACGAGAGTGACGGTGCATATACATTTATGGACAATGAAACCTATGATCAAGTGGAGTTAACCTTGGCACAATTGGGAGATGCAAAAAACTTCCTCTTAGAGAACATGGATGTTAGCATTATGTTCTTCCAAGGAACGGTTATCGGGCTTGATTTACCGGTGGCTGTTGAGTTGCGTGTTGTTGAAACGGATCCGGGGATTCGTGGTGATACTGCGACAGGAGGCAACAAGCCGGCAACATTGGAAACGGGATATGTTGTAAAAGTTCCTCTCTTTATTGAGGTAGATGATGTATTGCGAGTAGACACAAGAACCGGCCAATATATTGAACGTGCATAAGTAAACGACAAAAAGCGATGACAGGTTCATCGCTTTTTGGTGCATTATAAATAGTAAGGAGAAGAAACTATGGCAGGATCAGGAATTATTTCAGATAGCGGTAGTATTCGCATCGCCGAAGACGTTTTTTGCTCCATTTCAGCTATTGTGGCATCTGATACAGCCGGAGTAGCGGGAATGAGTTCTAATTTAACGGATGGGCTAAATAATCTTTTGGGACGAAAAAGTTTGTCGCAGGGAGTAAAAGTACAGGTCAGTGAAGAAGAAACGGTGGATATAAATATTTACATAATTGTTCAATATGGGTACCGTATACCTGACATTGCACTTCGCTTACAAGAGCGAGTTAAAACGGCCATAGAAAGAATGACAGAGTATCAGGTAACGGGAGTAAATGTGTTTGTACAGGGAATAATTTTCGACTCTGCCAAGATACCAAAGGAAGGAGAGAGCTAGATGGATGAATTTAAAAACGAACTTAGCCACTCCGAAATGGATCACTATGTTGAGGTATCGGAGCATGCTATTGCAAATGTGGCACAAATTGCCGCTCTTCGTGTTCCCGGGGTTAAATCGTTTAGTGTCCGTCTTTATGACGAAGTGGTAGATGAAATTACGGAACGATTTGGTCAAAAAGCAATTCGCGGTATCAATGTAAAACAACATAAACAGGGGGGGATGGATATCTCTTTGTTTTTAATTATGGACTATGATATTAACCTTATGGAAACGGCTAGAGCGGTACAAAAATCAGTAGGTGATGATTTAAAAATGATGTTTGATATAGAAGACGCTCGGATTCATATTCGTGTGGAGGGAATCCATTATGAGCAGGGGGCGACATAGGATGAGAGAGAACCAGTTGCGATCAAAGGCTAGAGAAGAAGCATTTAAATTACTGTTTTCACATCAGTTTCATGATATAGAATATGATGTTCCCATTCCTATACTGGAAGAAGAGGAGCCAATCGACTTTGAGTATACAGGGATAATTGTATCCGGTGTGTTAGAACATATGGAAGAAATTGATGAAATGATAAAAAAAGCAGCAGAAAAATGGACGATAAATCGGATTCATAAGGTAGATCTTTCTATTTTACGACTAGCACTATATGAGATGAATTTTATGAATCCAAAGCTTGATCCGGCTGTTGCAATTAACGAGGCAGTCATTTTGGCAAAGCGCTATAGTGCGGACGACTCGTATAAGTTTATTAACGGCATTTTAGATAGGTATGCAAAATAATGAGCATGTACTATTTGGGGATTGACACTAGCTGTTACACCACTTCGTGTGCATTACTGGATAGTGATGGACGGCTTGTAAAGGAAGAACGAAAGCTTTTGACCGTTAAATCAGGTAAACGGGGACTAGCACAATCTGAAATGGTATTTCAGCATACAAAAGCATTGCCTGCTTTAATGAAATGCCTTCCCCATGGAATTTCTCTGGGAGGAGTCTGTGTATCTGCTTTTCCTCGTCGCGAGGAGAATTCTTATATGCCTGCTTTTATGGTGGGTAAAGGTATGGGCGAAGCGTTGGCACATCTTTCGGGTTGCCCCCTATACTATATTTCTCACCAAGAAAATCATATTTTGGCAGCTCTTCGGGAGAGAATGGAACCAATACCGGATACCCCTTTTATGGCACTTCATGTTTCCGGAGGAACCACTGAGCTTTTATGGTGCGAACCTTTTTCAGATTATGGATTAAAAACATCAATTATAGGGAAATCTATGGATCTTCATGCGGGTCAGTTTGTAGACCGCATTGGAGTAGCTATGGGAAGTACATTCCCGGCAGGCCCCACAATGGAAATATGGGCGGAACAGGCGGAGACATTTCTTCCTTTGCCGGTTTCGGTGAAAAAAAGTGATATAAGTTTTTCCGGTCCCGCCAGTGAAGCAATCAGACGAATAGAAAAAGGACAGAGCAACCGGGCTTCAATGGCAAAGGCGGTAATGGACTGCATCGGGAAATCAATTATAAAAATGCTTAACCATGCTTTTGAAAATCATTTTTCTACTCGACTTGTGATTGTTGGTGGAGTTATGGCAAACAGTAAGTTGCGTGGCATGATTGAAGAATACGGTTATAAAAGAGGACTTTCTCTGCAGTTTGCTTCTCCTCGTTATAGCTCCGATAACGCAACAGGAGCGGCATATGGAGCCTATTTGTTTTCTCGTACTATGTAAGTGTATAGGATATAATTTATGGATATTTTCACCGTCTCACAATATACAGCCTTAATTAAAGGTACGTTAGAGCAAGAACGAGCTTTGCGTAACTGTTTTGTTACGGGCATAGTCTCTAACTTTAAACGTCATTCCAATGGCTGCTATTATTTTAGTTTAAAGGATGAAAATGCGTCGATCGATGTAACTATATTTCAAAATGTACTAAAAGGACAAGCCTATGCAGGAGAGTTGGATAATGGGCTTATGATAACATTGCGTGGCAGTTTAAACTTTTATGAAAAGATGGGACGACTGAATTTAATAGGTTATGATGTTATTGTAGGAAACAAAAGCTCTTTTCAAATTGCTTATGAGTTGTTGAAAAAAGAGTTGGCCGCTTTGGGATACTTTGATGCGTTTCATAAAAAAAATTTACCTTTGATGCCATCTTGTATTGGTCTTGTCACCTCGGAATCGGGTGCGGTCCTTCATGATATCCTGCATATTGCAAAAAAAAGAAACCCTCATGTGCGGTTTAAATTATTTTCGGTTCCGGTTCAAGGTGAGATTGCTCCGCCTTATATAGCTAAAGGAATTGAATTGGCCGATAAAGACGAGGATGTAGAAGTCATTATCGTAGGTCGCGGTGGCGGATCCTTAGAAGACTTATGGTGTTTTAATGATAGAAAAGTAGTGGAGGCTGTTTATAATGCAAAAACGCCTGTTATTTCTGCGGTAGGGCATGAGACAGATTACTCTTTATGTGATTTTGCTGCTGATATTAGAGCGGCAACGCCAAGCCATGCGGCAGAATTGGCCGTGTATCCTCTTTTAAATTTGATAGAGGAGCTGGCAATTAAACATGATTATTTGCATGAGAAAATAAGGGAAGAGCTGGATAAGAAAAGAATAGAACTAAGAAATCTTTTTGACCGCAAATTGGCTCTTCCTGTGTTAAAATTTATTCATAGAGAAAAAACGGACATAACAAAAAAGGAACAGATGTTATTACAAAATTTACAGGCATCTTTGAGCCAAAAGCAAAGATATTTTGCCTTGCTTGTTCAAAAACTGGAGCTCTCAAATCCTTTGGCTCTATTGGCAAAGGGATATGTAAAGGCTGAGCATAAGGGAAATCCTATTCAATCAATTTCTACCATATCATTGGGGGACAGAATCCGGCTAATGGCTGAGGATGGATTGATAGAGGCGGATGTAAAGGAGTTGATATATCATGGCAAGCAAATTAAAAAGCTATGAAAAAAAGTATTCTATGTTGGAAGAGATAGTGAAAAATTTAGATGATAATACCCTTTCTTTAGATCAAATGTTGGATCAATATAAAAAGGGACTTACCTTGGTAAAAGAATGCACGGCTATTCTTGAAAATGTAGAGGAAGAGGTAAATCAGATTATTGAAGAAGTGCGCGTAAAATGAGAGAGGCATATATGTTAAAGGAGTATCTTAAAGAACGACAACAGATTGTAGAGGCGTCGTTAAATAATCTTTTGATTCCATCCATACCTGAATATAGTCCCTTGTACGAGTCGATGAATTATAGTTTACTCATAGGGGGAAAGCGGATACGTCCCATATTGACGATGATGGTAATGGAAGCACTCGGCGTTAAGTTTGCCTCTTATATGAATCTTATTTGTGCCATAGAATTAATTCACACCTATTCTCTTATACATGATGATTTACCTGCCATGGACAACGATGATTATCGTCGCGGCAAACTGACGAATCATGTCGTATATGGAGAAGGAATGGCCATTCTGGCGGGCGATGGGCTTTTAACAGAAGCTTTTTCTATAGTAGCGTCTCATGCTGATTCAACTGCGTATGAAAAAGTGGAGATTATAAAAATTCTCAGTAGTGCTGCCGGAGCAGCCGGTATGGTAGGCGGACAGGCTTTCGATTTGCTTTCGGAGGGGCGAAAACTAACCATAGAGGAGCTTATAGTTTTACATGGCGGAAAGACAGGAGCTTTATTTTTTGCTGCGGTGGAGATCGGCTTAATTCTTGGAAAGGCCGATCATGTTGTTAGGGAGGCACTTCGTAAATACGCAAGAGCATTGGGATTATTGTTTCAAATTACAGATGATATATTAGATGTAGTAGGCACGGCAGAAGAACTTGGAAAAACGCCGGGTAAGGATCAAAAAGAGGAAAAGGCTACCTATGTTTCCATTCTTTCATTAGATGAAGCAAGGATAAGAGCTGAAGAAACAGCAAGGGTTGCAGAAGAGGCTCTTTGCGGTTTGCCTATTTATACGGATAGACTCTTGGAATTAACGGAATATCTTTTAAGAAGGTCTAAGTAATGGTAATTGAAGTACAAATGATGGTAGCTGAGCTACTGAAAAATGAACCGTTAGTGGCAGCGTTTTGGGGTTGGTTTATAGCACAAACGCTGAAAATGATTATAGATTTATTGCAATATAGGAAGTGGGAGTGGGCGCGCATGGTCGGATCCGGGGGATTTCCCAGTTCACATACTTCTTTAGTGGTAGCGCTTTGCACTACTATTGGCTTGCTAGAGGGGCTGTCATCAACCGTGTTTGCCGTTTCCCTCGTATTCTCGACTATTGTAATGTACGATGCTGCCGGAGTAAGGCGAGCTGCAGGTAAACAAGCAGAACTTATGAATCGTATTATTCGTCAATATAAATTGACAAGGCGTTTTAAGGAAGAAGTGCCTCTTTTAAAAGAGTTAATCGGTCATACACCTTTTGAAGTGTTGGGAGGAGCATTGTTAGGGTTTGCAGTGGCTTTTGCACTGCACACGAAATAATAACCGACAAGGTATAACTATGAAAAAAGAAAGATTAGATGTTTTATTGGTTAACAGGGGCCTTTTTGAAAGTAGAGAAAAGGCAAAAGCTGCTATCATGGCAGGTCTGGTATTTCATGAACATACTTGTTTAGATAAAGCGGGAATCAAAGTAGACGAAACAGCCTGTCTTACAATTAAAGGAAATACTTTGCCCTATGTAAGTCGAGGTGGACTTAAACTTGAAAAGGCGCTTAATTTCTTTTCTATCTCCCTTGAAGGGGCTGTTATGATAGATATTGGTGCTTCAACGGGAGGATTTACCGATTGTGCACTGCAAAATGGGGCCAAAAAAGTTTATGCGATCGATGTGGGATACAATCAGTTAGCATGGAAACTTCGCAATCATCCTCAAGTTATTAATATGGAAAGACAGAATATCCGAGCAGTAACTCCGGAACAAATTGGGGAATTAGCGGACTTTATATCTATTGATGTTGCCTTTATATCGCTGGAAAAAGTATTTCCTGTAGCAAACTCTTTGCTTAAAGAAAATGGAAGTCTTGTGGCTCTTATAAAGCCACAATTCGAGGCGGGAAGAGAGTTTGTCGGTAAAGGTGGCATTGTTCGGGACAAAAACGTACATACACGGGTATTGCAAGAAGTTCTTGATAGGGCTTGTAAAAATGGTTTATTCCCCATGGGGCTTACTTATTCTCCCATAAAAGGAACAGAAGGGAATATTGAATTCCTCGGATTTTTTAAACGCGACAAAGAAGGAGATAGTCCTTTTTCGGAAGAAGTAATAGAAAAAATAGTGTCCGAAGCACATGAAATGTAGGTGAACATATGAAGGTAGGATTTATACCCAATCTTAATAAGGAAAATGTATATGAAGTTTTGAAGGAGGCTACAGAAGTATGTCAGCGCCAAGGAATGGAAGTATATATGCCTTCCGATGTAACGAATTTGGAAAAGCTGAAGACAGAGTTGCCTATTCCGGATAGTCATTATATAGAGAGAAGCAGGCTCTTTGAAACCATAGATATGGCATTTTCTTTTGGCGGTGATGGAACTTTAATCCAATTGGCAAAAGAAATATATACCTACAGTAAACCAATTTGCGGTGTTAACTTGGGGGAATTAGGTTTTTTAAATCAGATTGAGCAACATAACATAGAGGCGAGCATATGTCGATTGGCAGCGGGAGCGTACGAGATAGAAGATAGAATTCTTCTTTCATCTTATATTATGGGAAGAAATGGAAGAATCAATCTTATGCCGGCTATTAATGATGTTGTTATATCCAGGTCGGAGCCGGGCAAAATGGCGCGTATCCGCTTGGCAATTAATGGCATTGATACCCAACAATATCCTGCCGATGGACTTATTGTTGCTACGGCAACGGGATCGACAAGTTATAATTTATCCGGAGGAGGACCTATTTTAAGTCCTGAGAATCACTCGATTGTGGTAACCCCTGTATGCCCTCATTTAGTACAAAATGTGTCTTTGGTTCTTCCGGAAGATGCAAAACTTTGTATTACTATGCCGGAAAGAGAAAAAGATTTATATGTGTCCGTCGATGGCACTTACGATTATGTGCTTCATAATGACGAAACTCTTTATGTGTCGGCAGATCCACTGTATACTCGTTTCGTTCGATTTACTAATCAGCATTTCTTTGCATCTTTGTTTAAGAAATTGTCAGCACGTCGGGAAGCTTTATTATGATTCACTATGGTCATGCAGTAAAGTTTCAACATTTATTTTGGCTCGATAAGTTGAAAACTGCCGAGTATATAGTTGATGCTACCTGTGGAAATGGATATGATACGATATTTCTGTATGAGCACATGAATAATAATGCTTCACTTTTAGCAATAGATATACAGGAGGTAGCTGTACTTAAGACGAAGGAAAAAATAAAAGAACTTAGAAATAATACTGAGACATTTGAAAATTTTTCCCAGGAAGAGAAAAAGATTTTTTTCAGGCAGGGAGATCATAAAGAAGTTTTAAAAACATCCGGTTTTCCATGGTATGATTTAGTAGTGTTTAATTTAGGTTATCTTCCGGGAGGAGACCACACGTTTCATACAAAAGGAGTTAATACCTGTAAGGCTATTGAAACAGCTTTATTAAAAATAAAGTCCGGGGGTTTGTTGACACTGGTAGCCTATCCGGGAACGGAGGAAGGAAGAGATGAACAACTTCGAGTAGAGATGTTTTTATCTAGTTTGCCACAAGCCAGTTGGGATGTTTCGTGTTGGCAACCGATCAATCAAATTAATTATCCTCCTATTTTATATATTGTAAAAGGACGGTGAGATTATGAAACGATATCGTTATAATAAGATTAAAGAAATCGTGCAATCAAGACCTATTGAAACGCAAGAGGAACTATCGAGAGCTCTTTTGGAAGAAGGGATTGAAGTGACACAGGCGACTGTATCGAGAGATATAAAGGAGCTGATGCTCATTAAAGTACCTACAGGAGACGGACGCTCCCGTTACGCTTTGTCCCCGGAAGAAAATGTTCTGATGTCTAGAAGTCGAATGAGCCGGCTGTTTCAAGACAGTATTACGCGTGTGGATAGCAGCTTGAATCTTGTTGTGGTGCATACTATCCCGGGATCTGCACAATCCATCGGATTTGCGTTAGATCATGCGAAGTGGCCGGAAGTCATCGGAACTTTGGCGGGAGACGATACTATTTTATTGATTTCCAGGAGCGTGGAGGAAATACCTGTTATTTTGGAAAAGATAGCATCGCTTATGAAGGAATGATATATGTTAACACGAATGGGAATTCAAAACTTTGCGTTAATTGAACAAGTGGAACTATTCCTTCAAGATGGGATTACCGTTTTTACAGGAGAAACGGGAGCGGGAAAATCAATTCTCATGGATGCTTTTAGTATTCTTTTGGGCGAAAGGGCAAGCAGTGAGTTTATTCGTCATGGAAAAGACTACTTTTTATTGGAAGGAACCTTTTCGATTGGAAATAACGAAAAATTGAAAAGCTTTTTAGAGTTTTCTAATTTATCCTTTGAAGAAGAAGAGCTTATTTTATCACGCTATTTTTCTGAGAAGGGAAAGAGTGTAATTAAGGCAAATGACCAGGTTATTACTCTGAAAACACTTCGTCATATAGGATCACTTTTAGCGGATATTCATGGACAATATCAAAGTCAAGACTTACTGGATACTTCGACTCATGTCCAATTGCTTGACCGCTATAATGGTGAAGCTCGTCAAGCGTATGAGATATATAGGGAGTTGTACGACAGTTATAAAAAACTGGAGCGGGAATTGCAAAAAATAGATGCGCTTTCTTCTGAGCGCATACGAGAGATAGAAATACTGAATTGGCAGATTGAAGAGATTGAGGCGGCTAATATTTTACCGAAAGAAGATGAAAATATTGAGGCGGAATTAAGGCAGCTGGATAACTATGACCAGCTTACAAAAACGGTTACCGGCTGTATGGATGCACTCTATAACGGCGATAGCGATATAATGGGAAACTTAAATAAAATAAAAGAATCTCTGAAACAAATTGCCCGTCATACTCCTGATTTAAAAAATGTAGAGGAACTGATTGCGTCTTCTTATTTTCAACTAGAAGAGGCTGTTCACGAATTACAAAAATATGAAGATACACTTACTTTTAGTGAAGAACGGTATAGATATTGCCAAGAGAGGGACTCTTTATTATATAATTTAAAGAAAAAGTACGGTCCTACTCTATCGGAAGTTAAGGACTTTATGAATAATGCTCAGGAAAGATTGGATTTTTTAGAATCGCAACGTCTTAATAAAGATGAGCTAGAGGAAAAGTTAAAAGATATTATAAAACCACTGAAAATTGCACATGATAAGCTAAACCAGGTGCGAATGCAAAATGCGGAAAACATTGCTTTTTATTTACGCGAGGCGGTTGCTCAATTGGGGATGGAGGAAGCAAATTTTTCCTTTTTAATAGAGACTGAGTCAGAATTTACTCCCCTAGGGTCTTCACAAATTGAGCTGCTGTTTTCTGCCAATATCGGAGAACCTATGTTGTCTTTGGCCAAGATTGCTTCCGGTGGTGAATTATCACGTATCGCTCTAGCCTGCAAGTCTGTTTTTGCCGCTGATATTGAAAAAACACTGGTTTTTGATGAAATTGATGTGGGAATTAGCGGAGAAGCAGCACTTAAAGTGGCTCAGCGCATGTATGAACTTGGACAAAACCGGCAAGTTCTTTGTATTACTCACATGCCGCAGACTGCCAGTATTGCAGAATATCACTACCATTTGGATAAGAGGAATGTGAACGGACGGACTTCCTCAATTGTACTACCTCTATCGGAGGAGGATCATGCTCGACACATTGCTATGATGTTTGCGGGAAGTGCGCCATCTGAAAAGGCTTTAGAAGCAGCAGAAGATTTGCTAAAACGATTTAAGGTTGAGTATAAATTATAACTTGGTGATTGACGACAGGCTATTTATCGTTTATACTAACTTTAATTTTATAATATGGAGATAGAGGCGCGAGTAAAAAGAGTAGATAACGGGAGCTTGGCAGGTTAGGATCGTTATAGAAAGGGTTGCTCGCCGAAGTTTTATGGGGCCAACCTGTATTGCTGGTTGTATATTTAAGAAGTATGCGACTGTCATCAATTTTGATGGAGTGCTAGCTCATTGATTGGAATAGGGAATGTATGCCTAACTATGTTAATCAGTGGAGTTATTACTCTACTGATTTTTTTTTTGAAAGGGTGAGACCTATGATTAAAGTACTTGTATGTGGTGCCGGTGGAAAGATGGGTCGTGAAGTAGTTAAAGCGGTGCATAATGATGAAGAATTGGAATTAGTTGGCGGAGTTGACTTAGCAGAAGCCGGAAAAGATGTGGGGATAGTAGCGGGATTACCCGCTTTAGATAAAATTTTGTATGATTCTTTGCATGAGGCGATAATAAAAGAAAAACCTCATGTTGTAGTAGATTTTACCAATCCTTCCGTTGTTTTTGAAAATGCAAAAACAGCTCTGCAAGCAGGTGTTCATCTTGTTATCGGGACGACCGGTTTAAAGGAGGAGGAAAGAGATAAATTACAGGCCTTAGGAAATGCCAATGGGGCACATATTCTTGTAGCTCCTAATTTTTCTTTAGGCGCAGTAATGATGATGAAAGTAGCTGCTGAATTGGCACCTTATTTTCCGGATGTGGAAATTATTGAGCTTCATCACAATCATAAATATGATGCTCCATCCGGTACTGCCGCAAGAACGGCCCTTCTCATTAATGAAGCGAGACAAGGGGCACAAGTAAAAGGGCAAGAAGATTTAACAAAAGAAAGTGCTATGGGAGCTCGAGGAGCAAAGATAAACGACATATCTGTTCATAGCGTGAGGCTTCCGGGATATGTGGCACACCAAGAAATTCTTTTTGGTGGACATAGCGAACTTTTAACGATACGACACGACTCTTTACATAGGGAGTCTTTTATGCCGGGGGTTATTCTTGCTTGCAAACGAATTGCAAATCATCCCGGATTAACTTTTGGACTGGAACATTACCTTTAACAAGAAAGCTTTTACACTTAAAAGCCCAAAAATTTCCTGTCAATATAATAATATCGAGTAGATGATAAGGGGAGAATTAGATGAGAAAACCGAACATTGCAATTTTGGGGGCTACCGGTGCGGTGGGCCAAGAGTTTCTTGCATTAATTAAAGAAAGGGAATTTCCGTTTCAAAATTTAAAGCTTCTGGCTTCTGCCCGATCGGCAGGTAAGGAAATTAACTTTATGGGAAAGTCTTATATTGTAGAAGAGGCAAAGCCGGAATCGTTTGAGGGTGTAGATATCGCTTTATTTGCAGGGGGAGCTGTTTCAAAGATATTAGCTCCGGAGGCTGTGAAGCGTGGGGCTATTGTTATTGATAATTCAAGTGCCTTTCGCATGGATCCGGAGGTTCCTTTGGTGGTTCCGGAAGTGAATGCGAAAGATATCGATATGCATAAGGGCATTATTGCGAATCCGAATTGTTCCACTATTATTATGGTCTTGGGGCTCAAACCGTTATATAATCTTTCAAAGATAAAAAGAGTCGTTGTAAGTACATACCAAGCGGTATCCGGCGCAGGCAAAGAAGGCATTGATGAACTTGAAAAGCAGTCGAGAGCGGTTCTTGCCGGTGAAGAAGCGGTGGCAGAAGTACTTCCTTGTGCAGCCCTTGATAAACATTATCCCATTGCATTTAACTTAATACCTCAAATTGATGTCTTCATGGAAAATGATTACACAAAAGAAGAAATGAAAATGGTTAATGAGACACATAAAATTATGCATGATAACACCATTGAAGTTGTCCCTACAACTATTCGCGTTCCCGTGTTTCGTTCACACTGTGAATCCGTATTGGTAACGACGGAAGAGCCTGTTTCTGTGGACGATTTCAGAGCCGCCTGTGAAGCCTTTCCGGGCATTATTGTTAGAGATAATCCGTCAAATATGGAATATCCGATGCCACTATATACATCGGATAAAAATGATTGCGAAATCGGCCGAATTCGCAAAGACTTATTTGATGAAAAGGGATTAAATTTTTGGATTGTAGGAGATCAAATAAGAAAAGGTGCGGCATTAAACGCATTGCAAATTGCGGAGTATTTAGTTGAGAAGCAGTCATTCTAGAAAGGAGAGATGTGAGATGAATACCTTTGGGCATGTACTGACAGCGATGGTTACCCCCTTTTGTGCAGATGGTTCTGTCGATTTTGAAGGGGCAATAACTCTTGCGAATTATTTACTTGAAAACGGATCTGATGGCATTGTTGTTTGTGGAACAACAGGAGAAAGTCCAACCATTACGGCGGAAGAAAAAATTAGATTATTTGAAACTATAGCAAAAAACTGCTCTCAAAAAGGGACTATTATTGCAAATACGGGAACATACAATACAGCTCATTCTGTGGAAATGACAAAAAATGTTTCTCATATTCCCGGAATCAGTGGTGTTATGGCGGTTGTTCCTTATTATAATAAGCCGAACCAAGAAGGATGTTTTCAGCATTATAAAGCTATTGCCGAAGCTACTCACTTGCCTGTTATAGTTTACAATGTACCGGGAAGAACTTCTTCCAGTATAACTCCACAAACTTTATTGCGTCTGGTTAAGGAATGTTCTAATATTCGTGCTCTTAAAGATGCGGCTGGTAATCCGGCTCAAACGGCAGAAGTAGCTGCAATGATGCCGGAAGGATTTATGATTTATAGTGGCGATGACGGGATGACACTACCCATGTTGGCTGTCGGAGGCTGTGGTGTAATATCTGTTGTTTCACATGTGGTGGGCAAAGAAATAAAACAGATGATCTTGGCCTATGAGTCAGGAAATGTGAAGGAGGCAATGAGAATCCATCATAGTCTGGTAGATATTTTTAAAGGTATGTTTATCACTACCAATCCGATCCCTATAAAAACGGCAGTTCGATTGATGGGGTTGCCGTCGGGTGGATTCAGATTACCTATGGTAGATGCGACGGAGGAAGAAGTACGCATCATTAAAAATTTATTACATGCTTATGGAAAGATTTAAATTATTATATGGAATAAAAAAAGACCAGCATTGCTGGTCTTTTTTGTTTAGAGAACATAGTTCTAAATATGTTCTCTGATTAGTCCGATTACTTTGCCTTCAATTACGCAGTTACGTACAATAATGGGTTCAAAAGCTTCATTCTCGGGTTGGAGGCGAATATAATCTCTTTCTTTATAAAAGCGTTTCACTGTTGCTTCATCATCGTCGGTTCTTGCAACAACAATATCTCCGTTATTTGCCGTAGACTGATGTCTTACAATGAGCAAATCTCCTTCATACATACCGATATCTTTCATGGATTCCCCTTTAACTCTAAGGAGAAAGCATTCAGAAGAACCGATTAAAGAGGTCGGCAGAGCCATACTGGATTCATAGTTTTCTATGGCACTGATAGGAAGTCCTGCCTGCACTGTGCCGACGAGGGGGACTTGCTTAATATTTTGCACCAATGGGTCAAGTAAAGTGGGAGAATTACTTATAGAATCGGAGGTTTCTTCGTAGTCAGACATATCTACGACGGTGATAGACCTTTTTTTGTCTTTTGTACGTTTAATATATCCCAAATCCTCCAGGTGATCTAAATGGTTTTGAACACTGGAAGGAGAATTAAGTCCTACTGCTTTTCCGATTTCTCTTACGGAGGGGCAATAATAGTTTGTTTTTAAGGTGTGTTTAATAAAATTTAAAATATTCTGTTGTTTCGTATTGATTGTCGTTCGTCTCTTCATAAAGAGCCTCCCAGAAGATGAAAAAAGGAAAAGTTTATTTTGAATATATGTTCGAAATAAATATCGAACAATTTGACGGGCATTTATTTTGATAAATACTGGATTATAGGATTATTATATATGAGATGTCACAAAAAAGTCAAACATATGTTCAAAAATATATTGACCGAACAATTGTTCGTGTGATATACTTTGCTCATAGATGAACAAATGTTCTCTACTTGAAATAGAATTGGTAAGATTTAATTTCATATATAGATTACATATGGGAGTGATTAATTATGAAAAAGGATTTATATATAGCTATTTTAATGTTTATAGGGATTGGATTTGGGTTTTATCATACAGGTGAACATACTGTACTTGATACTAAAGAGGTTACACATATTAGAGTTCAATCCGGTGATACGCTTTGGTCCATTGCGGGAAGAAATGTTTCTTCTCAAATAGATATTAGAGAATATATTTATGCGATTCAGACCATAAATAAATTAGACAATGGGACTGTCTTATCTCCCGGCACTACTATTAAGTTACCGACACAGAAAACTGTCAATTCTACCAAGGAATTGAATTACTTGGCAAAAAAATAGAATATTAAGCACACAAAGATAGGCCCCTTCTAAAGAAGGGGCCTATCTTTTATGAGATAAGAGGCATTATTTTTTTCTGTTAAAGATTGTAGAAATCGGGTTATCTACGAACTTGTTTGCTTCATTGATATATCGACGCACCATATTAACGCTATGATGCCGGGTTTGACGCATAATATTGCGCTCTTCTACACCAAAAGACGCAGCGGTAGTGGCAAATCCGTGACGTAAGCTATGAGCACCATATTTTTTTTCATCAAGGCCTATTAAAGATACATACTTTTTAACAATATCTGCAATACTTTTATCGGAAATTGCATCTTTTCGTACCGTCATGTTTTTTGTAAATCCTCTAAATACAGGCCCTTCTTTAATTCCGGAAAGTTGTAACCACCGTTTTAAGGCTTTTACCGCACATAGTGTATCATTTGAGATATACGGAATAGCAACAACTTCTCCTTGTCCTTCTTGATCTGCTTTAGAAGAAGATACCAATATTTCAACTCCATTAGGGGAGAAGGTGAGAGATTCAACTGTCATGGCACTAAGCTCACTTCTTCGAAAGGCCCCCATGAAACCGACAGTAAGAATAGCTTTGTCTCTTGCTATGACAGATGGATGAATATTGGCTTTATTTATGGCTTCGAAAATATCTTCCAAGTCTTCGAGAAGAATAGGAGTTTTTCCTTGTTGATATGTTCCCTTTAATCGTCGTATACCGCGAAGGGCGGATTTTACAAGGGCAGATGAACAAGGGTTTGTTTGGCTTTGACCGGATGCATTATAGTTCTCTGAAATCGCACTAATGCGCCTGGAGATGGTATTGGCCTTAGCATAATCCGCCAAATCATTAATATAGTTGACAATTGTTTCAGGTGTGGCAGGAAAAAACTCTTGATGATTATAAAGACACCAATCAACAAAGTCGTTCCAGTCTGATTCGTAAGCGTCGATTGTATTTTTTGCTTTAGAGAGAAGAATACTTTGCTTTGCTTTTAAAGAGAGAGTCTTGCTTTGAAGTAATGACTCATTGTGTCGTAAATAAAAATGTCTGTTTACCGATTTATTTTCCGTCATGTTTTTCACCATAAAAATGAGATGGTATTAATTATACTTTATATAATCTTGATAGGAGAACGTATATATAAAAAAGAACACTTCCATGTGATTACTATTATTTTACCACATGAAAGTGCCTCTTTCACTAAAAGGATAGTTCTATTATATAAACAGGCAGATGATTATATCCATTTGCGAGTACCGATAATATCAGCAGTAAGCACCTTACCGCTTACAGCATCAATCGTTACCAAATAATCAATCTTATCCTTTGCCATTCTTACCATATAAAATGGCATAAATGACGGTAAATTGCCGGATGCTCCTGCTGAAGCTACAGTAGGAGCAGGTGTGGAAGTAGCTCCTGCTTCAGGAATCTGTGGAGATTGAGGCGGTACTGCTGAGGGCTCTGCCTGGGGTTGTACATTTTGAACTCCTTGATTTTGATTGTCTAAAATGGGCATTACTTTTTGATTTGGTGCTTGGAACGCATTTATTTCTTGGTGTCCTATATAATTTTCTCGGCGATGCGTTCTATTCTTTCTGTCGTCATCGTCATCATTATCATCTCTGTCGTGACGACCTTGATTCCCGTGTTTTCCTTTTCCTTCCATATCAGGAGAGAATCTATCCATGAGACGGATTTCCTTAAAGGATAAATCACTTTCATTGATGCCGACAGCTTTAGAGGCGACTGTACGAGCGCTATCTGATGATATGATATTTATGTTTTGTTCCGCTGCACGTGCCTCGATTAGTTTTGTTTGCGCAGCTATGCGTTGGGCACGAGATTCTATTTTTTGTTGATGGTCATACCATTTGGCACCGCCCACGGCTATTGCACATATGACAAGAAATCCCAATGCTTTCTTTAATCGTTTTTTTGTGAAGACTGTCTGTCCTTTCTCCTTTATAAGATGTCCTTTTTCCTCTAACGTGGTTTTGAGATTATTGATGTCCATATATTAGTCCTCCCATATAATATGTGTAAAACTGATTAGTAAAATTAAAAGCTTTATGATAGTTGGATATAAAGAGTGTATGTTGCGATTTGCCGCAAACTTCTTACGTATCTGTAGTATAGGGTATATTTATAACAAAAGAATAAAGGAATAAAAAAGCTTTTCAAAAATAAAGGGTTAACCTCTTTATCTTTTTGTTTTAAATTCGTATGATATATACAGATGAAATTATTTAGCAATATTTAGGAGTTTATTATGATAGGAATTCGCGATATATCAATTAAACATCGCTTGTTGGTGGGAAACTTTATTATGGTGTTTATCCCGGTGTGTATTTTACTTATCCTGGCTCTTATTATGTGGGGTGGATTAAGATATATTGGCCTTAGTAAACAGGAAGAAATGCATTTTTTGTTACCCAGAGGTAATGCCGTTCAATCCGTACAATTTGCCATGGATAGTTTACGTGAAGATTTGGCCAAACGTGGCGATCTTGATTGGGAACACATCCAAGAGGATATTAAAATTCTTGAGTCTGAAGGGATTGCTATTGCTGTTTTAGAGAAAGGCCAAAAAAAGTACAGCTCTTCTTTTGCAACAGAAGAAGATATCAATGAATTAATTCAAGAAGGAGTGGAAGAGGGCGGAAGTACATTAAAATGGGATAAAGAAGAGATATTTTTTGTATATCCGTCTACGAATAATGAGGTTGTTGTTATAGGAGAAGGTAATGTACCGTTGGTTCATGGCAAAGGGAAACCACCTAAACCGGAAGGACATGAATTTTTTGAAAGAGCTATTAAAGGAAGTTTATTTATATTATTAATAGTAGGAATTATTATTATTTCTATTTTAGGGACGTATTTATCAAGGCTTCTTTCCAGGCAAATTATTGAACCTTTAAGTGAGTTGCGATTAGCGGCTACAAGAATTCGAGAAGGAAAATTGGATGAACCTCTTGTTGTTTCATCTCAGGATGAGCTGGGCGATACCTGTCGAGCTTTTGAGCGCATGCGTATGGAATTAAAGGAGGCAAAGGATTTACAGGAAAAGTATGAACAAAACCGTAAAGAACTCATCGCCGGGATCTCTCACGATTTAGCCACTCCTTTGACGATGGTTAAAGGATATGCATCCGGAGTTATTGACGGTATTGCAAAGACAGAAGAAAAGCGATCGCACTATATGGAGATGATCTATAAAACTGCTTGTAATATGGAGAAGCTCGTAGATACACTGTTCTTGTTTTCGAAATTAGAACTGGGCCGTGTTCCGTTTCATCCCGAGAGTTTGTCGATAAAAGAGTACTTAGTTGACTTCTTGGAAGAAAAACATGTGGCCTATAAAGAAAGGGGACTTAATATTTCCTTGATAACAAAGGGCGCGGATAAGCATGTATACCTTGATCGCGTGCATTTTCAAAGAATCATAGACAATATATTGGAAAATGCAATTAAATATAATCGCTCGTCGATGTCGCCGTTTGAAATTGTTATAAATAATCAAAACAATAGGGAGATAACGGTATCCTTTATTGACCACGGTCCCGGAGTTGATTTTTCAGAACGAGAAAAACTATTTGATATTTTTTACAGGACGGATAAAGCACGTAGTAATGTGGAAAAAGGTAGCGGATTAGGTTTGGCTGTTGTTAAACAGATGGTGGAAACAATGAACGGAACCATTAAGGCGCAAGAAACACCGGGGGGCGGATTAACAATTATTTGTAGCTTCCCTGTTATAGAAAGGAAATGAGAGAGATGAAAAAAATATTGATTGTAGAAGATACAACAGGAATTGCAGAACTGGAACGGGATTACCTTGAGGCTAACGGTTTTGAAGTGGAGCTTGTGGGAGATGGTAACAGCGGATTAAAAAAGGCACTTGATAATGACTATGCTCTCATCATTTTGGATATCATGCTTCCCGGAATGGATGGTTTTCAAGTTTGCCGAGAGATTCGCACGAAGAAAAACACCCCTATTTTAATTGTTTCAGCTAAACAAGAAGAAATTGATAAAGTGCGAGGTTTAGGCTTAGGTGCAGATGATTATTTGACGAAGCCTTTCAGTCCAAATGAATTAGTTGCTCGTGCAAAGGCCCATATTAGCCGTTTTGAAAGGCTTACAGGTGATAATGCTCGACCAACACAAAAAACGCTTCGATTTGGGCATTTAGAGATACAATTGGAAGCTCATAGAGTATTGCTCCATGAAGAGGAAATTATTTTGACCAATAGAGAGTTTGAATTACTGGCCTTTCTAGCAGAAAATCCAGGCATAGTATTTAGT
>JBHAEC010000106.1:0-64010 GCA_041855385.1 Veillonellaceae bacterium | reverse complement strand
TGCATTTCCTCTTGTTTTGCTATTTTCCTTTTCTTTGCATCGCCTTTTAGCATAATCCTGCACCTCCTCCCGGAACCGACACTATTTCATTATAATTTTGTCTTATTCATTGCTTTCAATATTCATTATATTTAAGCATTTTACACTTATACTATTTATATTAAACATATCGATGTAATTTCCCTTCCTCAATAAAATCCCGGTGACTGCTCAAAAATCACCGGGATAGAACGTTTTTATGCTTTTTCTTCTCGTTTTCCCCTACAAGCTTCTACAATCAGTCGTTTCAGCCTGGTCGAAGACATTCCTCTCGTATAAGGAATATAAACGATTTTAATGCCGTATTTTTTTGCCTCCTTTTCAAATCCATTCCATTTGTCAGACCCATACCAATCATCACCAACAAACAATATTTCAGCACCGATTCGGCGACACACCTCTACCGCTGTGCTCTCATACTGAATAATCACTGTATCGGCATAACAAACAGAACGCATGATTTGCACCCTATCCTCCAGAGAAAGTATGGGTTCCTTTCCGTCCCGGCGTGCCAATTCATCTGTTTTAATACCAACCACCAGTTTATCACACATTCCCTTGGCTCCGGCAAGAAAGTTCAGATGCCCCACATGAAGCAAATCAAATGTGCCGTAGGTATATCCCTTAATCATACAAAATCCCCCAATCTTCTACTCTACTACCGTTCTACATACTCAAAATTCTTCTCTTCATCTCCACTCTCTGTTTCTAATTCACACACCCTTTCACATAGATGTACTTTGCGTGAATCCTTTGCTTTTCTTTTGGAGGGATGGTCATATAATCGTCTCCATAAAAATCTCGTAAATACTTGTCACTGTTCTTTGGTATAAAAAAACTACGCCCCTCAAAAATATTTTCTGCAAAAATTACAGGTAGAATATCCTTCTTTCTTGTATTATGAAGATTCGCATGTCCGATAGCATGCGTATAGAACTCGTATTCAGGGTTTAAAAAATAATCCTTATGCCGCATAAAGTACTTTCTTATCAATCCGGAAATTTTTATAGGCATATACATGAGTACATTAACATATAGTGTTACCAATATTCTCTTAGCACTCCCTCTTTTATACTTGCCTCTTTTCCCTCGAAAAACCTGGGCCCACTGCATCCAATTTAGAAACCATCTGTATTTATAGTGATAAAAAGGGAAAATATCGACAAAAACGCCTTGGCAATATCCCATATTTTCCTCTTCATCAAACTCGACATATATTGTATTTAGATCCCTTATTTTTGTAATGGGCCTTTTATACTTCGGATCTGTCACCGTTGTCTGCAAAAACAAATCTCTCGGCAGTTCCTTTTGTGCAATTTTAATAAATCGCTCATAATCTTCCCAAGGCATCCCGATATCTACATCATCATCCCAAGGAATAAATCCTCCATGCCTTATCGCCCCCAATAATGTCCCTGCTTCAAGCCAATATGTAATATGGTTTTTAACACAAATTTCATGTATTACTGATAGTATATTCAGCATGATTAGCTGCGCTTCCCGAAGTGTTTTATCCCTTTCCCCTATTTCCCGGTTATGATCCCCCATGTTTAACTCCCCCATCTTCCTCTCAAATGTAAACCTTAATTTTTTAAATTAAAATTTTATAAAATTTAGCAGATAAAAAGAAATACTACAATCCTTTATATATGAAATAGAGAAATGGAAAATACATAAAGAATCATAGTGTATGTACCAATGCTATCACATTTTTTGTCCCTTATCCAGTATGCAATTTATTTTTTTTGATAAAAGAGAAATAAAAAACATAATAATTTGTTTTCAATCCTTCCTCCACTAAAAGAAGAACAAAAAAATCCCCCTAAGAATTCACCTTAGGGGGATTTTTTTCCTATTTACTACTAGGATGCCTCAGTCGGAACTCCACCGGAAATTCCCTGCTGTGGCTTCTTTGCATTTTCAATTATAGCCGGTACGCATTCAATAACTACCCACACCGCCAAGAAAATATAAATCAAGGACAAAGCAGGAACAATTAAATTTGTACCTTCCGGCATTACGAAAACGCCTTTTTTGAAAGTATAAGAAATAAAAGTATTAACTAATGCCCAAACACTCATAATAAACATCAGAACTGCCGGAATAAAAGAGTACAACCACGCTTTTGGATTCTTAGCTGTTCTTTGAAGCCAAACAGTAATACCAACCAGAGCCAACGCTGCTAATAACTGATTAGATGATCCAAATGTTTTCCAGAATAAGCTCCACGCTGCAACAGGTTTACCTGCCGGATCGGTTAAACTGATAGACATCAGAAGTAATGGGAATCCACCTACAACCAATGTAGCTGCAACACGACCGAATCTACCTGTCCACCCGGTTAATTCTTGAATGATGAAGCGCCCCAAACGAGTACATACATCAAGAGTATCATACACAAAAGTGGTAAATGCCATCAATCCGAAGGAAATACCCAATGCTTTACTTACCCCGATAAGCTCCATAAAGGACCCCAGACCGGACGCATAAATAAAGTTTGGAGATTTGCTTAAAATAGGATCTCCTTTTGCCAACATCATAACTGTGGAAAGCGCAATTAGTGCAACTACCGCTTCTGCAAGCATCATACCGTAAGCAACAGGTTTTGCATCTGTTTCTCTCAACAACTGCTTGGAAGTAGTCCCTGAGCTTACCAAGCTATGGAATCCGGAACAGGCACCACAAGCTACCGTAATAAACAGAATAGGGAACATAGGGAACCAAAACTCTTCACTGCCGAAACCTTTAGTCAACGCCGGATATTGAGTAGTAAAACCACCGAAAACAATGCCAATGAAGGCAACAAAAATAGAAATATAAAGGAAATATCCGCCTAAATGACCACGGGGCTGTAATAATGCCCAAACCGGAATAATTCCGGCAATAAAACAGTATGCAATGATAATAAAGTTCCAAACTTTTTGAGCTGCCTGTGGCGTTTCCAAACCAAGAACTGCCTGCAAATCAAAAGGCATATAAGGGCCAACCCAAATAGACCAAGCTACAAGAGGCAAGAAAATTGCTGTCGCTAAACCCAAACTAATCTTTGTAAATCGCAGTAAGAAACCCATAATTACAGGAAGCACAAGATAAAGAATGGATGATGTGGCAATAGCTCCGCCACCAACCTTTTCACCGTTTTCCAAATCAATGGTGCTTACAAATGCCGCCGTTGTAATATCAGTGAATGCTACAATAACCATGACAAGTGTGAAGAAAATAAATATGTTGAATAAGAGCCAAACACGCTTCGACACATACCGTCTCATGGTTTCCGCTATACCGCAAGCTTTGTTACGGATAGAGGCAACCAATGAACCCAAATCATGAACACCACCAATAAAAATACTACCAATAATAATCCAGATGAATGTTGGAAGCCACCCAAAGGTCAATCCTGCGATAACCGGCCCCGTAACGGGTCCTGCCGCTGCAATCGCCGAGAAGTGCTGACCGGATAAGAATTTTGCATCCGTCGGATCGAAATCCACACCGTCTTCCATCTCAACTGCCGGAGTTTTATTGGTATTGTCCAGGTTAAATACTTGCTTAGCCAGGAATTTACCATATGTTACATATGCGGCAATAAGAATGATAGTCCCCAGCCCAACTACTAAAAGGATATTCATACAATACCTCCCTCTTTTGAATGTTAACAAAACAATCCTTTTATACATTAATGTTATATTGTCATGAATAGATTGTCAATAAAGCATTAATATATAAAAATTACTATTTGCCTACTATAGAATATATTTTTCAGTATTCGTCTACCCTTAATAGAGCAAAACAAGTCCCGGCCGTCCATTTCCTTTATCTCTTATCATGACAAAATACATTCTGCTTTAATTGCATTTACCTCCCCCTTAATTGACATTATACGTATCGATAAAGGAGCAATTTCTTTCTCAATTTCGCAACATACTTTTAGCAGAGATACATAGTCTCCCACAAGAGTCATTTTTACTCTTTCCTCTTTATCCCTATTCTCACCTATATATGTAATCAATATCCCTTCTTCTCTGCACAGTTTATTAATAATTTTTTTACAGAGAGTCGGATTCTTCGGTCTTAATGCTTCCAATAACTGATAACTTTCGCTACTTTGAATGATATGGGCCTGCCTCTCGATACTTTTCTTCTCTTCCAATTGAACACTCACTGCTTTGGCTTTATTTTCGCAAGTTTTTTCAAAATGTAAAAAGGTTATCATAAGTACTACATAGAGACTGAAGCCCGCAAAAAAGCCGATAAAGAATTTTTTATTCTCTAGGAGCAGTTTGTCTCGTTCCCTCCACAACAAACTCCATAATCTTTTGTCCCGGATCTTGTTTATGATTTTCATAAAATCGCATCCCCTTACAGGCTTGTTCCAAAATGCAAATCGTCTTTTCTATATCTTTCTCATGTATGGCACTACCTTTAATGACAAGCCTATCATCGGTAACGGATATGTCCTTTAAAGCTATATCAGGGGAAAGGTATGCCCCTATCAAAAGAAGCTGTCTCCATGTAAGCATTTGAGGCTTCCTATTTTGTATTTCCCTCTTTTGCAAGACATATGACTTTAATGCTTTTTCTTGCAAAACAAAGCTTTCGGCATTCGATAATGCATCATATTCTTCTTTCTTTACCAAGTAAAATTGATAGGCCTTACATCCTCTACTCCCCATAAAAAGTAATAATAAAACAGCCATAATCAGCCCACCCAGTAAATATATTTTCATGCGCTTAATAAATTGCCCCCATGCATAGCTAAGAGGAATAAAATTCATATAAACACCTCGCTATCTCAGCCTTTTCCTTTTAGACCCCTGCAGGCTAATCCAAGAGCCACATTCCAATTTAATTCGGACATATCGACAAGGAATTTTACCTGACTTTCCACACATATGGATACTTTGTTTATAGCAGGATGTAAAGTAAGTAGGGCTTCCCATTCCTTTTTATAAATGCTGTTCTTACTCACAAATACCAGTATTTTATCGGTGTTGATGCCGGTTTCTTCCAGCAAAGCGGCTTCTGATGCTTCCACATCTTCCATAACTGCCTCCGGATCTTCCGACTCTATAATCCGCTTATATAATAAAGCCCCTTCTGACCAGCGATACTGCTTGGTTTTCCCTTCTTCAACAACAAGAAGGTTAAAATTTTTTTCGTCTTCTACAACATGTAATATCGGGGCCGGCCAATAATCAATAATCTCAATGGCACTTTGTATGTTTGTCATACCTTCGGCCAGTGCATTTATCTCCTCTTTCTTGACAGCCACTACAAAAACATTCATTTTTTTATCAGAATTTCTACCCTTCATTGTCATAAAATCATAATAATAGGTATCCTTCTCCCATGTAATATAATCTCCTATTTGCCATTTCAGCATCTCCCTAACTTCCTCCGCGCTCATTTTTGGAAGACGCAAAAGCTCTGTCTGTATGTCTCCCTTAATAGCAATGGCAGATCTAAAATTTTTAAGCGGAAACTTCTCCCCTAACCGCTTTAAGTCCTCCCTTACTCCGCCTTTACGATTTATCTTATATGCTCCGGATATTGTTATTCCCCTTTCATGCTTAACCCCCTTAACCGCCACTATGTATTCCCCATCAACAGCAATTCCGATGTACTCCTTATTACTCACTGCCCTTACCTCCTCTACATAGGATATATCGCCTTAATAACTATGTTTTCTTCTTCCAGGCTTCCTTCCATCTTGAGACGGACTCCGTTTTTTCCGTTTGTGTGCATGCAAGTACTGATTATTTCTATTTCTCTCTTTTCTGAACAAAAAATAGTTACCTTTATAACCAAAGACTCTTGCTCCGGCAATATATATGTCTTTTCTTCCAGTTTTCCTTCTCTTAACCCCTTACAAGCCCACGATAATCCCGCTTCCGCCCCATAGAGGCAGGATGCATTTAGCGTTCTTTCCAAAATCATGTGACGCTGTTGTAACATAACATAGTGAACACTGTGCCACATAAAGAACAAAACCCCCATAGATAGCAAAATTCCTATACAGATAAAGCCATTTTCCTTTTCTTTTCCGTGCATTTGTCAGTATTGTTATACTCCTTTCCTATGGCGTATTTACTTTCATTCATAATACAAAATATAAGGAATTACCTTGACAAAAACGGGATATCTATTCTTGTCTTCCCAGTCACCTATTTGCCACCTGAAATTGTATAAACTCTCTCCTTCTTTCGAAAAAATGGGGCTCCTTTCATCACGCCTTACCAAAATTCCGCCCCCTCTCTTCCCTACAGCGATTCCCGTATAGGGCTGGAGATCTCCGTCGCTCATCTTTCTATACAATTGTTGATTACTATAGCGGAAATAAAACTTACTCTCAGTCCCTGTGCTAAGACCATCTCCGCCGTAATCAATATATGGCTTCACCGTGCTATACCGAAGTCTCATCGTCACCATATCGCGTGTAAAATAAGCATTTTGCCATATGTCAATAGAGTGCATACAGCCGTAATAGACAGAAAAAGATTGTGCCAAAAAATTCATATATGCTCCGATCAACAAAGCACTTATCATTGCATACCATAACAACTCTGTTAAGATATATCCTTTATCTTTTTTCTTCTCTTTAAAACCAAGGCTCTTGTTATATATCTTCGAATCCAAGCTTTCTACATGTGAAGTTCCTCGCTTTCTAAGCCGTGTATCACACATCACCATGCTTATGTACTCCTTTTACGACCCATAAAGGTATGTTTTTAATGTAACAATTTTTCGGTCTCCCATATAAACGGAAAGAATATACGCTGTAATCACGATTCCGTGCACGGACTCCTCATTCTTTTCGCCTTTTACCGTATAACCGCTATCGTCTCTATCTATTTGTTCTGCTATACCATATACCTTGTACCGAAATTTGACATCTTCCATGTAGTTCATAGCCAGTTGCACACCCTTTTCCTCCACTTTTCCCCGGTCCAAAAAACGAAAGGAGTGCCGTCCCAATGTTCCTAAAGCGGTACTCAAAAAGAAGATTAATAGAACGCTTATAAGCAAATCCAAATACATAAACCCCTTTTGCGAGTCTTTCCTTATGAGAGGCTTTATCAATTTTTCTCCCTCCTTCCTTCATTTTTTATATTTTTCCCCGCCACACATTTTCTCACCCCACATCGTGCACTTTCTCGTTATCTAAGTACCGGCAACTTTGATAACTTCCATTCGAATACGCCCTGTTTGTACAGCTATATAGATAATAGCAACATGTGCTCCGTCTCCGGCTGTGAGGGATAACGTTTTATCTCCCGCAGGCAGTCCGTTTTTGTGAAAATATATTACCGTTGTTCCATGACTGTTTTTAATGTGATCAGAGAAAGAAACAATCTGAGAAAGCCTATTATTTTGTTTAATCATATGTTCCGTATCTACCACCCAGATTGCCTTTCCTGTTTTACCCTCTCCTTCGTATTGCTCCATCGTTTCCTGCTGAAGCGCTCTGATACGCAATACCATCTTTTTCGCCTCAGTATGTAACTGTTGCCGATGATATATTTTTGAAATAGAAATTCCTCCATAAGAAAAAAACAAAGCCATCAATCCGATAACCAAAAGGATCTCAAAATAAACAAATCCATCCCGCCTGCTCCATATTTCTTTCATCATATTGGTTTTACCATATATTCATGACCGACATATACCAACTCCAAATATCTCTTCCATGCACATAAGATACTATGCCTGAAGCGGCAAGGTAGGGACCGAAGGGAATTATTTCTTTTCCACTTCCCCTCTTTACATTTTCCAAAAGTGTCACTGCGGTTCCCAATATAAAGGCCAAAATATTCATAACAAGACAACTTTCCGGAAAAAGCCATAGGGTGAGAGCCATACTCCATTTAATATCCCCCATCCCCAGCCCTCCCCGGCTAATTCTTCGCAATGCATAAAAGAACATTCCCTGTCCACTTGCGAGGCACAGTGGTATCAGAAGTGTTTTGTTTGCTACAATCATTTCCGCTAACCCTACCAGTACCAGTAAGTACAACGCTTCATCCGGTAAGACATAGCATTGCTTATCGATGGTAGCACCAATACATAGTATCGTTCCCAAAAAAAGAGCAAACCAAAAATGCCATGTGTTATGGCTCACAAAAAAGAGATACCCTCCCACAAGGCCACCGAACCCGCCGAAATACATGATTCTATTTCTAATACCCGCTGCTTTTACTGTACCCGAATATTTTTTGCTTGCCAAAATAGTGATTGTTTTTCCTATGTTCCGAAGTATGATCTTTCTCTCAAAACCCCCGGTTTTTATATACGTCCTGACACATGAAAAAACCAAAATTCCACATCCGGCACCTATTAAAAAAGCAATAGTCCCCATATCCTCACCTTACCTCGTTACCTCTATTCTTCAGGTTTTACGACGACTTTTTTAACGCTACTCCCATCTTTGATTTCATAGCTGATAATATACTCTTTTCCATTAGCGGTTTTCACCTTTTCATTTAAGAATCCATCCTTTACCAGAGTATCCATATTAGGAACATTTTCCGTTCCCTTTTCACTCATGTATAGCTGAACGGCGCTGCTAATAGTTTGAATATCCGCTTGCTCTTTGGCTTTTTTTGCCTTCTCCGATGCAGAGATAAACTGTGGAACCGCTATCGTAGCCAGTACTGCTATCACCGCTACTACAACCATAAGCTCCACCAAAGAAAAGCCTCCCTCTTTTTTTCTTTTCTGTATGATATTTGTACTTGTTTTTACTGCATTCATATATTCCTCCTTTGTAAAATTACACAGTCGCCACCGCCGATACGGATTGAAACAACGGTAGCATAACAGCTACAACCAAAATGGCCACAAAAATACCGACAACGGCAAGCAAAAGTGGCTCTGCAACTTGCTGAATCCCGTTCATAAAGGCCTCTACCTGTGAATCATAGTAGGAAGCACATCGAAATAAAATCTCATCCACTGTCCCCGACATTTCTCCCAAGGACACCATTTCATACACAAAAGCAGTCCCCAGCCCCGATATGCGAAGACTGTCTCCCAAACTGCTCCCCTTTGCTAAATTAAGTTTCACCTCCTTATGCAATGTTTTAGCGTATATATTGCCCCATAAATGCTCCACCAAGTCCAAGGCCTTCATGAGGGGAATTCCACTTTTAAGCAATAAAGAAAGAACGCCGTATATTCTTCCGTAAAAATAGTATCCATACCAAACCTTCTCTCTTCCAAATAACCAAAACCTTTTGTGACAAAAGAAACGGATATACTTATTTTCCTTTAGTCCCATCAATACAAGGAAAAAGGCAAGAACACTCAACGCAAGCTCTTTTTTACTATGCAAAAGCCATTCTCCGAATGTAAAAAAAAGTTTTGTAATATAAGGTAGCTCCACTCCTAATGAATCAAACACCTCTTTAAACGTAGGAAAAATAAATATGGTAGCTCCTATAAAGCCTATTCCTAAAAAAGCTAAAACAAAAGAAGGATAAATCAAAGCCTGTATCATTTTACTTTTCCACTTTCCTTCCCGTTCATAATGTTCATGAACATAAAGAAACGCCTCTCCCAATAGTCCCGATTCCCTTCCGGCCGCAACAATAGTACAAGCCAAAGCGGGAAATCCGTTCTTCTTTAAAACTGTCTCAAGAGCCTCCCCTCGATTGACTTCTTCTTTTATTTTCTTGTATCTAAGAGTTCTCACATTCTGTTTCGCCAAGACGCTCATAATTTGCTTAATCGAAATACCGGCCTGTATCAGAAGCCCTACCTGAAAAGAAAAGCTTGCCACTTCCTTAGAAGACCATTGGGAAAACTCTCCTTTTCTCCACCACCGTCGACTCTCCTTTTCCTCTGCTATTTGAAGAATAAATCTCTTCTCTTTTGATAGTTTCAGTTGGACTTCCTCAATAGATTCCGCTAAAATAGTTCCTCCCTCCGAGTCACCATTCTTTGTCTTTACCAAATATTTATAATATTTCATCCAAATCCTCCACCACCGATTTCAGCTCCCATTCATGTCCGAAACTCTTCGCCATTTTTTCCACGGCCATTTCAAAGGTTTGCATGTGCGGAGCTGTCTCTTGTACAGATACAATTTGTGCTTCCTTCTTCTGCCTTATGAGATTACTGACCGCTTTTGTGTTAAGCAAAATATCTCTCACAGGATGTACCTTATCCTCTATATAGGCCAATCTTTGACATATAATTGCTTTTAAAACCAATGAAAGTTGATTCCTAACCTCTTCTTGTCGTTCTGCCGGAAACATAGATATCATTCGCCCTATAGCTGTTATAGATCGTTGTGTGTGTAGTGTGGCAAACACCAAATGTCCTGTTTCAGCAGCTTCCAGTGCAGCCTCCAGAGTTTCCCTATCTCGCAATTCTCCGATAAGAAGAATATCCGGATCCTCTCGCAGTGCATCTCTAAGGCCTTCCGCCATGGATTGAATATCCTCTCCTAATTGACGTTGTCGAATAAACGATTTATCACTTTTAAAAATTGTTTCCACCGGATCCTCAAGTGTAATAATATGCTTACAAAAGTTCTGATTTATATATGAAATACAGCATCCCAAAGTATGACTCTTTCCTGAGCCGGTAGGACCTACAATGATAACCAGTCCTTCTCGCAAGTGGCATATATGCTGCAATAAATCTTTATGACAATCCCTTTCCAAGCTCATATTTCGAGAGTATAAAAGCCGTACTACGGAACACAGCTTTCTCTGTGCCCGAAACATATGAACACGACAGCGGACTCTTCCCATGGTAAATGCGCCCTCTCTTGAAAAGACCTGCCTTCCCAAGAGAGAATCAGCTAAAGATGTAATCTCTTTTTTTGAAAAACGGGCCAAAGATTCATGCAAACAATCGCCCCACTGTTCCCTCTCGTCATGCCCTGCTAGTTTATCGCCCTTTACAAAATCCCATTGGCAATAGTGTGACAACGCTTCAAAAACATCCTTCGTTATCCGCTCTTCCGGAAAAACAACCAATTCGTTTTTTATGCGCATACGCAAATCTTTATTTTCCTCCATATGTAGGTCTACAGCTCCCAAAGACGATGCTTTATCTAAAATTCTTCGGATTCTATTCCCAAATTCCGACACGCATTAATTCCTCCCTTGTTGTAATCCCCTTTTCCAGCAATAGTTTTCCCGATTCTCGCAAGGTACAAAGTAAATACTTATCTGCAGTTTTTAAATCCCAATTTTTACTCGGGATTTTAAGTATTTCATATATTCCGATACGACCTTTATACCCACATCCTTTACAATAAAAGCATCCGGCACTCCCCTGGCAATGCAAACACCTCCGCCTAACCAGTCGTTGTGCAACGACGCCTACCAAAGTAGCTTTAAGAAGAAAGGGCTCAATCTTCATGTCCACCAGCCTTTCAATGGCACCGGTCGCATTGTTCGTATGCAGAGACGAGAGGACAAAATGCCCTGTCAACGCTGCCTGAACAGCCAGTTGAGCTGTCTCTGTATCACGTATTTCTCCCACCATGATGATATCCGGATCTTGTCTTAACACCGCTTTCAACCCGCTAAAAAATGTCAACCCCATCTTTTCATTAATTTGTACCTGATTGGCCAGTTCAATCTCGCGCTCTACAGGATTTTCCAAACAGATAATATTACGCTTTTCTCTGTCCATTTCGCGCAACAATCCATATAAGGTAGAAGATTTTCCTGACCCCGTCGGCCCCGTCACAAGTAGCATCCCATACGGCTTAGCAAGCATACACCTTACCTCTTCTAGAATATGTTCCTCCATTCCAAGCTCCGCCAAACTCAATTCTCCGGTATTGGAAGGTAAAAGACGGAGTACAATTTTCTCTCCCCATACGGTAGGTAATGTAGACATGCGCATATCGACCCCCTTTTGATTCTGTCGCCATCTCCATCGTCCATCTTGCGGAACCCGTCTTTCTCCAATATCGACACCGGAAAGAATTTTTATACGATTAATTATTTTATCTACATAGGCCCTTTCAATGCATACACGTCTGTACAAAAGTCCATCAATCCGGTATCTCACTATCATTTCTTTCTCCTTGGGCTCAAAATGAATATCACTGGCCCCTTCAGAAATTGCATTTTCAACTATTTTGTCCAGTTCAATCTCCACATGGTACATTTTTAATCCATCATTCCTCATCAATTTTTCTTTACTCACAAATACATCCTGTGCGCCAATCAATTCCACCCAATCTCGTCCGTTCCTTTTCTGACGTTCTATAATAGATTTATCCCCACAGTAAGCGTAAAATATAGCCAATAATCAAATAACAAATCAAAAAACAACTCGGAATTTGCAAAATAAAAAGCAACCGACTTTTGAAGCCGATTGCTTTTATTCTTAAATGTTTTCATTAAAACTGTTTATTATTTGATTATTCCGGAAGAAGTACTTCTTCCATACGGGTAACAGCTATGTCTTCCAAGCGACCTTCATCACACAAGGTCGCGACTTCCGGATCGATAGGTAACTTGCCTAAAAGGAGTAATTCATACTCCTTAAGGATATCCTCTATGTGGCTCTTGCCGAAAATCTCATACACTTTTCCGTTATCCGGGCAAAGGAAGTAGGACATATTTTCAACCACTCCAACAATGGGGATATTCATCATCTCTGTCATTCGCACCGCTTTTTCAACAATCATTGATACCAGCTCCTGTGGAGAGGTCACCACCACCACACCGTCCACCGGTAGAGATTGGAATACCGTAAGCGGCACATCCCCCGTTCCCGGAGGCATATCCACAAAAAGATAATCTAAATCTTTCCACACGATATCGCTATAAAACTGCCTAACCACATTGGCAATAATCGGTCCTCGCCACACTACCGGATCTTTCGGATTATCCAAGAGAAGATTTATTGACATGATATCCACGCCACCTTTGCTCCTTACAGGATACATCCCCAATTCATCTTGTTTGGCCTTTTCCGTTATGCCGAACACTTTCGGTATGGAGGGACCGGTAATGTCCGCATCTAAAATGCCCACTTTATAGCCTTTTCTGGCCATAGTAATGGCAAGTAAAGATGTAACTAAGGATTTTCCGACGCCACCCTTCCCGCTCATAATGGCAATTACATGCTTTACAGAACTTAATTCATTCATAGGAACACTAAAATCTACCTGTTCCTGTTGTTTGCTTCCGCATCCGCCTGCTGATGGACAACCACCGCAACCTCCGTTTCCACAACCCATATATAACACCTCATTTCAATTCACTCAACAGTTAGTATTTTTCTCACATACCTGATGGTACGGTTACTGCCTTTATCATAATATAGTTATCTATTTTTTTCAATATTACTACATTGCCCTCTTTACACATTAAAGATATAATATAAAGGCATATACTTATTTTTATGATATACAAGTACGTATTTATATAACTGATTTGTAGCAAATTACTATGCTAAGGAGTATATATGACAAGAACGTTACCTTCTTTTAATCGTCTTGCCTCTTGTATTGCCGGGCTTTTCCTTTTTGCCTTTGGAATTCATCTGTATATTAAAGCCAACATCGGCCTCTCTCCTTGGGCTGCCTTTACCATGGGACTTTCTTATGCTACGGGAATTTCTTTTGGTCTTGTCTCTCTTGTGGTAGGGCTCCTTATCCTCATATTGACACATTACATGAAAGAACCATTTGGAATCGGTACTGTCCTTAATATTCTCATCATAGGTAATATGGTTGATTTCTTTCTGTACCTAAATCTGATCCCCATGCAAACCGATTTTTTTTATGGGGTACTAACCATGTTAACCGGACAAATTTGTGTCTGTTTTGCCTCGTATTTATACATCAAACCGGCTCTCGGCTGTGGTCCTCGCGATTCTCTCATGATCGCTCTCGCTAAGCGTTTCCCAAATGTACCTATCGGCATTATCCGCGCCCTCTTGGAAGGAACGGTATTGTTCACTGGTTGGCTATTGGGGGCCAAAGTAGGGATGGGTACCCTGCTTTTTGTCCTCAGCATCGGTTTTCTGTTACAAACGGTATTTACTATTTTACATTTTGATGTAGCAAATATTAAACATGATCGCCTCTTATAAAAGTCAAGACACATTCTCGAATCCCCTTGATAAAAGGGGATTTTTCGTTTCTTTTTCCTCTTCTTCAAGTCCTTTGTGTAAAAACATTTATCTTTTACCAGAAAACTTTTTCTTGTCTTCCCAAAGAGCCTGTGTTAGAATAGGTCATATTTTATTTTGAGAAAAAGCTAGGAGGTTTCGTATCATGGAGTTTTTGGAAAGCGTCGTCAATGGAGTTAACGACATTTTATGGGGCTATGTGCTTATTTATGCACTGGTGGGAATTGGCATTTTCTTCACCTTATATCTGGGATTTCCCCAGTTCATCCGGTTCGGTCCTGCTGTTCGACAAGTGTTTGGCAAACTGTATAAAGAGGATCCGACTGACCGTGACGGTCGCTCCATTTCTTCCTTCCAAGCTTTAGCTGTTGCCGTTTCAGCACAGGTAGGGACAGGTAATGTTGCCGGCGTGGCGACAGCCATTATGGCAGGTGGTCCCGGTGCTATTTTTTGGATGTGGATGAGCGCCCTCTTCGGAATGGGGACGATTTTTGCGGAAGCTATCTTAGCACAAAATTATCGCCAAGAAGTAGCCGGTCGCTTTGTAGGGGGCCCTGCCTTTTATATTTCCAAAGGTTTAAAAAATATTTTGGGCGAAACAACCGCAAAGGGACTTGCTGTTTTCTTCTCTATCGCCATAATTGTCGCTCTTGGCTTTATTGGGTGTATGGTACAGTCCAATTCTATCGCTTCGGCTGTAAACAATGCTTTTGCCATAGATCCGTTGATAACGGGAATAGCTCTTGCTGTTGTAGCCGGACTGATTTTTATCGGCGGCATACAGCGTATCGCCAATTTTGCTCAACTTGTAGTGCCCATTATGGCGGTCGCTTATGTAGCTTGTGCGGTTATTGTACTTTTCAACTACAGCGAACATATTGTAACGGTTATAAATAACATTGTCGTAGGAGCGTTTGCCCCACAAGCTATTGGGGGAGGGTTACTGGGAATTACCATGAAAGAAGCTGTCCGCTATGGGGTAGCCCGCGGTCTCTTCTCCAATGAAGCCGGCATGGGCTCCACTCCGCATGCACATGCAACAGCACTGGTAGCACATCCCGTTTTACAGGGGTTTGCCGCTTTCGTAGGTGTATTTGTAGACACTATTATTGTTTGTACCGGTACGGCTCTCATTATTTTATTGACCGGTGCAGATAAACTTGGTTTGGCAGGTGCTCTCGTTACCCAAGAAGCTTTCCACATCGCCTTCGGTAATATAGGCCCCATGCTCATTGCCATATGTCTTACCTTTTTTGCCTTTACCACCATTGTCGGATGGTACTATTTCGGAGAGTCCAACATTCGTTTTCTCAGCAATTCTAAAACTCTCCTCGGAGCATACCGCATTATCGTACTTCTCTTCATCGTCCTTGGAACCCTCGGAAAAGTTGAGTTCGTATGGAACCTCAGCGATCTCTTTAACGGCATTATGGTAATCCCGAACTTAATCGCCCTTATCCTTCTTCGTAAAGAAATTAAAAACATTCTTCGCGATTATGATGAAAAGAGACAGGATGGTATACCAAGATACGAATACCCAACTGTTTAAGCAACTTTACCATACAAAACAGCCTCAGATGTTGAGGCTGTTTTTTTACATCCACAAAAAAGATTATTCTTTCCATTCTCTATTTTTAAAAAATATGCTATTATTAGGTGTAACGTAGAGATGTTGTTTGTGTCCCCACAAAAACAATCTACTTTTTTCATTTAACCCTTCGGAGGTGTATAAAACATGTGGGAAAAACTTTTTGCCTTGCAAGAGAGAAATACGACAATTAAAACCGAAATTCTTGCAGGCATAACAACCTTTGTTACTATGGCTTACATTTTGTTTTTAGCCCCTAATATTTTGGGAATTGCAGGCATGGATCGGGACGCCGTATTCATTGCTACTGCTTTGGGTGCAGGTATTGTAACCATCGCTATGGGCGTATTGGTAAATTACCCGATTTGTTTGGCTCCCGGCGTAGGCCTACTGGCATTCTATGCCTTTACCGTTGTTCTCGGAATGGGAGTAACATGGCAAACAGCACTCGGTGCCGTATTCATTTCAGGTATTATATTCTTAATTCTCACACTAACCAGTGTGCGCCAGATGATCGTAGAAGGAATTCCTGCCTCCATGAAAGTGGCAATTACCGTCGGGATAGGTTTATTTATTTCCATTATAGGATTAAAACTCTCCGGACTTATGACAATTTCCCTATCTCTTCGCCCTGACACATTGGCACAGGTAGTCGCAAATAAAGGCAATTATATTCCTTCTTCCAGCGAAACATTGATTACCATGGGAAATTTAGCAGATCCGCAAGTTGCCTTAGCTCTTTTCGGATTAGTCTTTACAGCCCTGTTAATGGCTCGTAATGTACAAGGTTCTTTACTCATAGGGGTATTAACAACAACCGCACTTGCTTATGCAACAGGCACGGCTACTCTTCCCGAAAAGTTTTCCCTTATGGCGATTCCGGATTTTAGCAAAGCGACCTTCTTTGCTTTAGACATTCCCGGAGCTCTTCATATGGGACTCGTAACAATTATTTTTTCTTTCACCTTCGTAGAATTATTTGATTCCATGGGAACTCTCATCGGCACGGCAACAAAAGCAGGTATCGCCAACCCAAAAACCGGCTCTTTCCCCGGCCTCGGAAAAGCTATGACGGTAGATGCCATCGGAGTAAGTTTCGGCTCCATTCTCGGAACAAGTACAATCACAGCATTTATCGAAAGTGCTGCCGGTGTAGGTGCCGGCGGTCGTACCGGGCTTACTGCCGTAACTTGTGGAGCTTTATTCCTCTTGGCATTGTTCTTTGCTCCTCTTATATTACTGGTTCCAAATGCGGCAACCTCTCCTGTTCTCATCCTTGTTGGAGCGCTCATGCTGGAAGCAATTAGAGACATTGATTTAGCTGATTGGACAGAAAGTTTCCCCGCTTTCCTAGTTATCGTTCTTATGCCTTTTACATATAGCATCGCTAACGGCATTTCCGCCGGGCTTATTGCATATCCTCTTATGAAAATTGTAACAGGGCGTGCAAAAGAAATTAACTGGATCATGTATGTATTGGCAGCTTTGGTATTACTTCGTTACATTGCATTCTAAGAATGCCTTTGCTAGTTTTTATAGCTTGGGAAAAATGTATTAATCTGTAACTGCGAACATAAAAGCAAAAAGAGCTACCCCTGTGGGGTAGCTCTTTTTTATCCGTTATATATGTACTTTTCTACCCTAATAGCTTCGAATATATCAGCTCATCCTTTTCCTTAAACACATTAAAGACCACTGCTATAGGTGTTTTGGTGCGCTCTATATAATCTCTAACCGTCTTTATGGCTATCTTTGCCGCCCTATCATTAGGAAAGCAAAATTCCCCCGTCGAAATAGAGCAAAATGCAATGCTATTCAGCTGATGTTGATCTGCTAAGGCCAAGCACGATTCGTAGCAAGCCCCCAACAAGCGTTCTTCCTCCTCTGTCACAACACCGGTTATAATTGGACCTACGGTATGAAGGATATATTTACTGGGCAAATTATATGCCTTCGTAATCTTGGCCTGTCCTGTAGGTTCCAAGTATCCCTGTGCTTCCATAAGCTCATGGCAAGCCAATCTCAGTTGTATGCCTGCATAAGTATGAATAGCATTATCTATACAATGATGCCCCGGAACAAAGCAACCTAAAAGTCTATTATTAGCCGCATTGACAATTGCATCTACGGCAAGCCTTGTAATATCGCCTCTCCACAAATAGATCTGCGGTTCTTTTTCTTCCAATGTTTCAAGACTTATAATGCCTCTCTTTTCCTTTTCTTCCTGTAAATATGCATCTTGTACTTCCAAAAATTCTTTGCTGACAGGCTCCGGAAGGCGTACATTCATGAGAGCTCTAAGTAGCGCCCACTCTTCTTCTTTACTTGAAGGGATGGAAATACGATCTTCTTCCCTTCTTTCCCGTAAAAGATATTCTAATAAATAATGTCTTCTTTCATCTTGTTTCATGCAACTCCTCCTCCAAATGCTCTTATACATAAAGACGGCAAGATATTAAGCTTAAATTTTTTAGATTTTATTTTGCATCCTTACCGTATAAGTACCATAAAAGAACGGGAAATCCTTCTTTACAAAAAAGAAATAACAGGTAGACATTTATTTCGGACAATGATAGAGTAAAAGTATAGATTGTAACCAATATTATATGTAGTTAATGATTGGAGGTCTTTATATGAAAACAAAGCTGTTGTGCATGGCCCTTTGCTGCTATGCTTCACTCTCTCTTTCTTACTCATTCGCCTCTATACCGGTAACTCAAACTGATGAAAAAGCCCCCCTGCCGCAGGTATACAAATACCACGAACTGATGCAGGTAGAAAGAGAAAAAGTAGCCGGCGGAAAGGGCATTTTACATTGCCACTTTGCTTTTCGCCGTGATGCGGCAACACCTGAATCGGCAGTAAAAGAGATGGCATGGTTGGTACTGAACCCCGGCGACTCTGTTGGTCATCATGCTCATGCCATTAACGAAGACACCTATATCATCGTAAGCGGGTCCGGTATATTTACGGATACCTCCGGCCAAAAAATCCCTGTTGCTACGGGAGATATGACCATATGTCGTCCCGGAGAAAAACACGGCATTGAAAATACCGGAGATGTACCTCTTGTAATGGTAAATGTAATGGCTCAAAACGATACATATAAGCAAAATCATCCCGATGCAGTTCCACCAACAAAGTAGACATTTATACCGGTGATTATATACCGATTTCTGTATAACAACTACGGAAGTTGCTGATAATGGTGTCAACGGAAAGGCTGTATCCCCCCTTTTCCGGAGTCCATTATTGATAAAACCCCCACAAGCATAGCTGTGGGGGTCTTTTCATAAGTTAATCCAACATAATTTTTTCTAATTCAAGGGGCTGGATATATTCATCCTTGCGGAAAGCTCTCATGTTTCCACCGGAAATTTCATCCACCAAAGCCACTTTTCCATCAATCATACCGAACTCGAATTTGATGTCGTACAAGTCTAGGCCTTTCTTTGCCAATTCATCTTTTACCACATCACCGATTTTTTTAGCCAATGCTGCCAACTCTTCATACTCTTCGGCGCTCATAATATTAAGTATAGCCAATGCATCTTTGGTAATAAGGGGGTCGCCTTTCGCATCATCTTTAAGCGTAACCTCTACATAGGTGGGAATTTCGCTTCCGGACGCAATGTAGTCGCCATATCTCTTTATGAAAGAGCCTACAGCACGATAACGCACAATCACTTCTACACCCTTACCGAAAAGAGATGCCTTCTTTACAATCGCTTCATTCTTCTCTACATCGGCACTGACAAAATGCGTATTAAGCCCCATAGCATTTAATTTTTCATAGAAAAACTTCGTCATGCGAACAGCGGAACGTCCGGCACCTTCTATCGTGAGCCCTACTTGATTTTCACCCGGATCAAACACTCCATCTTTGCCTGTCACATCATCCTTGAACTTCAAAAGTACATGCTTTTCATCAATCGCATACACATCTTTTGTCTTACCTGAGTAAATCTTTTCCATGTCTCCTGTCTCCTTTATAACGTCCCATCAAAAAGGACTATTCTCACAACGTACAGGTCTATTATTCCACTTTTACTATAGAATTTCAATTGCTATTTTCTTATATACTTATTAGGTTTACTTCTACTCTATTATAACCTGCTCTCAGTTTTCTCTATTCTGTTTACATCTTTTTTTATGATATACTCAATCTATAGATTTACTAATCACATTAATTACGCAATATAGAAGTGAGGGGAACTATTATGCTAAACAGATCTCACAATCTATCTGCAATATCCATTTGTAAAATGCTGTTTAAGCTCCTAGGAAAACTTTTATTTCTTACTGTTTGCTTCGTAGTGACTTCTCCTTGGCTGTTTTTCATTTTTTTAAGCTTTATAATGTTGCTACTTCTCTTTCAATGGTTTATGTTTTTACTGTTTGATCTTCCGGTTTTTGAAGCTTCAACTATAATTTTATCCGCATTAATAGCAACTATAGTGTTTTTTTTATTCGTTGTCACAATTGATGAAGATTTTTGGGAATAAATTTGGTTAATTACTTCCTATCTTATTTTAATTAATTAAATCTACAACCGCAACCGCAAAAACCACGCCGATTATTGCGTGGTTTTTATAACAATAGCCTTGTTTTTGATATATATTTCTAGTAATAATGCTACTATTTCTACACAAAATGATAAGGCATCATTGTTCTCTTCTACTTTCTGTAATATAAAAAATCACCTATTGATTCAAGGAAGCATCTGACCAACAAGACCTTGACCAAAACAATCAAATATAGTATATTAATTAGCGTATCGAAGGCATGGTTTTACATGCATGATGGTAATACATTAGGTTGAGAGAAGCTCACGATAAGATATGTTTTCTTGTCGTGAGCTCTTTTTATTTTTCTATTTTTAGGAGGTAAAAATGTATAACTTTATTCTTTTAGGTGCTGCTATTATTTTGGAAGTCGGTGGTTCATCCATGTTAAAGTATTCTGACGGCTTTTCCAAGGTCTTCCCTTCGGCAATTTCAATCTTGCTCTACATCGCATCGCTTGTCTGCCTCTCCAAGGCGCTGACAGGGTTGAATCTCGGAATTGCCTATGCTACATGGTGTGCCGGCGGAATCATCTTGACCTGCCTGATTTCTATCTTTTTCTTTCAGGAGCGGATCACACTAACCGGTATTCTCTCGCTCATCGTCATCATCGCCGGCTGCGTAGCACTAAACTTATACGGCACTTCAAAATAATAATAAATCTCAGTCGTCAACCAACTTCTACTGCTCTCCCAACGCCATTTCAGACACGCCAAAGCGGTATAAACCGGGTATCTGTGGCTCCTGCATACTATTCTCCTTTTCCGCTTCTTGTAATCAAGGCTATTGCTTCGACGTGCTAATAATTGTCCAAACTAGTCTTCATATCATCTCCAACATCTACAAGTTTTAAAGAAATACCTTAAATAAAATTTAGATATATTTGTTTTTCTTTGTAGGTTAAACCATCATACAATGTCAATTCACAAACAGTTTTACTTCTATATTTATACAGTCTTTTTGTGTTTATAAATCATCCTCTTAAAATTTCATCTATTTGCTCCGATTCAATTCGCCCTTTTAAATAACCAATTTTTGTTTCAATATAGTTTTTATGTTTTATCCACTTCAAACCTATACAGTTTGGTAACAATGATTCGAGAAATTCAATCCAAGCTGAATACATAGGTACTGCACTACCTGACCAACTCCAAGAAGTAGGTGTTAATGGTATTTTTTCAAAGTCTTCAAACAACGGATTATTCTCAAGAAAGAGCAAGATATACTCTTTTTTTCTTTTGAAGTCTAATTTTGACACAACTGAAAATAGGCAATACATTTTTGCTTCATCATTGCAGAATCGTTGAATACATTGCCGAATCCACATATCTTGTCTTTCTAACAACTTTTTCTCATTTTGCTTTGGCAATAATAAAGATTCTAAGAACTCCGGTATGAACGGGGTAAAATATCGTTGGTTTCTTATCAACTGCTCAAAAATTTTATTATATATTTCTACAAAATCGTCCAAATCGAAAAAACAACAATGCTTTTTTTGATGGACGCTAAAAGAGTCACTATTTATTAAATAATCTATATACTTGTCCAATATAGAAGGTCTAACCGAATATATTTCCTTCAAAAATTGTCCGCCATAATCATGATGTTCATCGTATGACAACATAGCATAGTATATTTCTTCAAGCAATTCCAAATTACGATTAAATTTTTGAATCACTTCCTTTGGTGTATTACAATGGCAATTAAATAACAAATCAAAATAAATATTCACGATAAAGGAGGAATACTCTTTTTTATCCAAAATAATTTTGCAACCTTCTATCAATGCTAATTCATCTATTACATTATATTTCTCAAGAAAATCTACATCACGCATTGATGATGAGGTAATATATCTATCAGAAGTATCTCTCAAAAAATCATAAAGCTCTTGTAAATGCTTTTCTGTAATTAATTCCAGCGGTAATTCATGATAATATGCATATGTCCAAGCGTTTTTCTGACTATATTCTTCACTAATAATAATTTCATACACTTCTGAATCAGATAATAAGGAAAATAGAGTGTCTACTATATGATATGGATGTAAATTGTGTGGTGTATCGTTTTTGATATAATATTTAATTACATCAACGTACAAATCTTTTTTATCGGAAATAGAATCAAAGGCAATATTTAATCCTTTGCCAACCTCCCAAGATGAATGGTTATTTAGCTCAGAAATACTGCTACAAACATCAATTAACTTCTTAAACATTTGTAAATCACAATTCGAAGTATATTGATTAATTGATTGCTGCTTCCGCTTTTCATGTTCTTCATAACAAACTTCTTTATATTCTGGTCCTTTAAGAAGACAATATAATTGAAAGCTCTCTTCTTCAAAGTATTCAGAAAATAAGTATTTACAGGGACAATTCATTCTACTAAAAACTTGTACTATTTCGTCCACCAAAAGACAATTTACCAATTTATCTGGCAGAAAATATGACTTCAAAATCAATTCAATATATTTTAAATCAAATTGTAAAACAGGAATGCTTACATCGTCGATAGTGCCACCATAAGATCTGAGGATTTCCCTCACTTTTGTTCTATATTTTTCAATTTCACTCAAAAAAGTTAACGGTTCCCAAATTAACTTGCGATATTTTTCAACACCTTCAGACATAGTTAATGGAATTTGATATATGGTTAATGTATTTTTTCGCCCTTCCTCCGCTGGTGAAAAATACAATTTCAAAAATTCTTTTGCTATTTGTAAAAAGAAACTAACAATAAATTCTTGTTTCCAGTCATCTGAATATTCTTTTATTTTTTCAAAAAATGTTATTTGAGTGTAAAAATCATAACGTATGTCATCCCTATGAATCCCAAAAAATATATTGACTGCATGATAAAATTCCATAAATAAATCTGGTCGCTTTAGATAATATTGAAAAAACAAATCACAAGCGGTTGGCAAATCAGTCATATTTGCAAATCCACCAAGAATTTTAATGATATCATTTTCTACATGCTGATAGTTTTTTCTCTTTTCAGTATCTATATCACTCCATCCACAAATCATTCTTTCTTCAGATTCAATTTTATTTTGCAAAAGCAAAAGTGTTTCCGTAGGATTAATACGAAAAAAGACTTTTACAAATTCAAAGAAGATTGGCGATTTTTCTGTTGATAATTCATCCCATAATAACTTTATTTCTTTCTCAACAAAATTTAAAAGCTCTTTATTTCTAAAGATATTAAGTAACGTATTAACAGAAGATACAGTTCTCTCTCTGTAGCTTGAAAAGCAAGATTTAATCATTTTTGACAAATTAAGTAATTTTTTGTCAAAGAAAATATATTTTAACAAATAATTAGACAAACATTGATCAGAAAAACGAACAGCTTTATCATTATAAATATCGACAATTTCCTGCTCATGAAGGACACGGATATTTTCAATGAAACTATCTCGATTTAGCCCTTTTCCCTGTAAAATTGGTAAAAGTGCATCAATATAATCTAAATGAATTGCTTCAAGAAAAGCAATTATACCAGCAGTTATACACAGATTTTTGTCTATAAATAATTGATTATCTTCTAAACTAGAACCATAATAATCTTCATATAATTGTGATACATCATCAATAGACTCCAAACGATTCGAACTGCACGCTACTTTCCCAGCAAGTATAGCAATACGAGCATTTCCTTCTGCAATTCTTATAATTTGTGCTTGATAGTCTTGATTCAAAATACACAATGAAGTTTCAAGTAATTCCTTAATCTCGTTATCTGAAAATACATTTACATTCAAAATCTCATAAGAAGTGATTCCTCGAACATCGTTTATCACTTTTTGAAGTGCATAATCCCTTACTGTAATAAGTATTTTTACATTATATCCCTCTGGTTTCATCCTAACGTAACGGATAATATGCTGCAGCCCTGACAATTGATTGGCATCATCAATAAAAAGAAAATAATCTCCTGGTCTATCTAAAAAAAGTTTTAAGTCCTCGTATATTGGTAATGCATTACTGTGAACACAGTAAGTCATTTCATGCTTAGCATCTGCATGATTTTTTACATAATGCAAGGCTAAACGGGTTTTCCCCGTACCTGATGAACCACTAAGTATAACAACATCCACTTTCGTATAAGCATTGATGATATCTTGAAATTCTTTTTCTCTGAATAGAAATTTAGTGTCAAGTGGAGCAGCCATTCTATTTGCGTTGTAACTATTAATAAATTCATCATATGATTGAATTTGATCCGTACTTATTGATATTCCCAAAAAATCACGTGAAAGATTATGATGGAAAAGATATATATCTTCTGCAAGCTTATCAATTCCAATAATTGTAAGCTTAACTCCAACATCTTCACATAGTTTTTTTACTTTACTATCTTGAAATGGTGTAAGGTTTGATGAAGTATGACAATAAATAATTTCAGAGATTTTGTCATGCGGAATACCTGTCTTTGCTGTATCAAGACATTTTTCAAGGTCATCCCAAATTTTTTCAAATAATTTTGTCCTTTGAGTTGTGTATTCAACAAAAACATACTTTCCATTTAATGCAATAAAATAAGTATCAGGTGTACCTAAAGTAGTCTTTCGTGTACCTGCCTCTCCGCCAAGAGATACTATACTCGGATATCCAGTTTTATATAAATAAGAATCACAAAGGTTTTGAAATGAACCTGCATCTAGTTGTAGTATTTTTTGTTTAATACTTTCAATATTAGCCACTGTCTATGCCCCCTATTGGTTTAATATTACAACATCTTAAAATGCTTCAGTGCATCCAAAATATCATCTTCTTTTTCAATTGGACATTGTGAGAAACTTTCAGATTCTCATTTTTTGAAATATTATAGTGTTCCCTAACTTCTGAACCATGCTTTTTCTTAGCTTGTGCAATGTACAGAGTAGATACTTTAAGCCCAAACTTTTCTAAAATATAGTTTTAATTTGCTTATAGGGAGTCTATCTTGACAAGTTTTCCTATTGCTTCCACGTGCGCTGTCTGCGGAAACATGTCCACCGGCTGCACTTCTATTGTCTTATATCCTCTTTCTTCCAAGATACGAATATCTCGTGCCATCGTGGCAGGATTACAGGATACATAAACAATGCGTTTCGGCTCCATCGATACGGCAGCCTCTAACACCTCTTCTTTACAGCCGGCTCGAATGGGGTCAAAGACGATAACGTCCGGCCGTATTCCTTTTTTTAACAATTTCGGCATTTCTATCGCCGCATCACCTACAATAAACTCCGTGTTGGTGACTCCATTGCGCCGAGCATTTTCTCGGGCATCCAAAATGGCAGGCTCCACGATTTCAATACCTATTACTTTTTTCGCTTTTTGTGCCAAGAGTAAAGAAATCGTTCCCGTTCCGCAATATGCGTCTATAACGGTTTCACGGCCCGTTAATTCTGCATAATTAAGCGCCTGATTATAGAGTACACTTGTTTGAGCCGGATTCACCTGAAAAAACGATTGTGCCGATAGCAAGAAGGTAGTATTACCAATGGTATCGGTTATCTGCTCTTTTCCCCATAGTACGGTTGTCTTTTCTCCCAAGATCACATTCGTTCTATTAGGATTATAGTTATGTATAATAGATGTTACTTTCGGTAAGGCTTTACAAATGCCTTCCACCCATTCCTCTGTATTTGGCAGAACCGGCGTCGCTGTCACGAGTATGACCATGTACTCATCACATCCTATGCGACCGATAATATGGCGCAATACACCGGTATGAGTAATTTCATTATAGGGCTCAATGCCAAGCTTCTCTCCCATGGTATGACAAACCTGTGCAATGTGGTTATTTCCTTCTTTTTGAATAGCACAACTGAGACAGTGCACTACCTTATGAGAGCCGCGCTCATAAAAGCCCATAACGATACCATGTTCATCTCGGCTGACGGGCATTTGCATCTTGTTTCGATAATACCAAGGTTCTTTCGGCCCAATCGCAGGCTTTACAAGACGCGGATCGATCTGACCTATACGCTCCACCATGTCTTTTACCATCTGTGTTTTCAGTTTTAATTGGGCCTCGTAACTGACATGTTGTAACTGGCAGCCTCCACACTCTTCGTATACGGGGCATCTGGGCGATGTCCTATCTTTTGATGGCCGAACCACTGCGAGTAGGCGCCCTTTTGCATAGGTTTTCTTCACTGTTTCCATGATTGCTTTTACTCGCTCTCCCGGCAAAGCAAAGGGCACAAAGACGGTAAATCCCTCTATCTTACCTACGCCTTCCCCACCTGTGCCGAGGCCGGTAATGTCCAGTTCATAAATCGTATCTTTAGTTACGGGAATACTGCTCTTTTCTTTTTTCTTTTCCTTGGCAAAATTTTTTGCGCTCATTTCTATAAACACATCCTAATCACTATGATGCCGTGACCTTTCTTTTCATGATTACTTTACGATTTCATAAGGCCATGCCATGATACCGCCCATATCATATACAGTGGTATATCCGGCTTTTCTTAGCTCTTTTGCCGCCTCTTCCGAACGGCGTCCGGATCGACAATATACGATTATAGGCGTAGTTTTATCCGGATATGCCGCACTTACTTTGCTTACTACTTGATCTAAGGGGAAGTTTTTGGCTCCTGCAATGTGGCCTTCTTGATATTCCGCCACGGTACGAACATCAATTAATTGAATGGATTTATTTTCTTCCATCATTTTCTTTCCCTGTTCAGGACTTAGTATCCACTCTTTAGCATTAATTTTAGGCATATTTTCCCCCTCTTTCTTGTTTCCTTGTCCACAGCCGGTAAATACAAACGCTCCTACCAGTACAAGAGCAATAATCATTAAAGCTAATTTCATTTCTTTCACCTCTGCTATTTTCTGCCATTATATGACCTTTTGACGTTACCCCGCCAAAGATAAGAAGTTTATGTGCTATGCTTTTTATTCCTCATCTCGGCCTTTCTATTATACCTTATTTACAAGAAACCGTGCATTATTTAGATATAATGCACGGTATTTTTCTTCCTATGTATGCTATTCAGTTTTTAAATCTCACATAGCTTTTTATACTTTAACGGGATCTTCACCGGACTTTCCGAGCTTTTCGATAAGCTTAGCCCCCACAAACACGATAAGTACACAAATACCACAAAAAATCTTCTCATACGGTCCCAATACAGGATTAACAAAATCGTCGGCAATAATCATATCGCCCGCTACCCATCCCAGTACGGCACCACCGATATAAACAATAATAGGATATCGGTCAATCAACTTAACAAACAAAGTGCTACCCCAAATAATGATGGGCACTGTCACAAGCATGCCTGCTACAACAAGAGCCATATGTCCTTCTGCGGCAGCTACAACTCCCAGTACATTATCAATGCCCATAACGCCGTCTGCAATAACGATGGTCATGATAGCGCTCCGGAGGCTGTCTTTTGCTTCAATATTATGTCCTTCTTTTGATTTGTCTTTAATAACCAAGTGCATGGCAATCCACATCAAAAGAATACCACCGGCCAAATGTAAGAAAGGAATTAGCTTTAAAGCCCCTACAAACAAGATTGCCAACACAAGACGTATAAAGATAGCTCCAAAGGTTCCCCAGAATATTGCCTTTCTACGCAAGTAAATGGGTAGTTTTCTTGCTGCCATACCAATGACGATAGCGTTGTCTCCCGCCAGCAGGATATCAATAAACATAATCTGTGCTATTTTTATCATCCCGGCGATTGTTAAGATTTCATCCATAAAGAAGATTCCCTCCCTTGGCCTCTTTGTTCTTACATCGCAGATCCCCTTGAATCTGTTGGGCTTTTATTTATCTATATTCTATAACAAAAAAACATTTTTTACAATTACATTTATGCATTTTTATCTTTTTCTACTATATGTTTATCCACTGTATACATACAAGTTAATTCTCTCTCCATTAGAATTTTTCCTTCCTTTAGATAAATAAAAATTCATGCATAAAAATAAGCAACTTGAAAGTGTGCGTCTTTTAATCCCATTGCATAATTTATGGTATAATAACCATACTATACTGATTATTACTCTAATGATATACATTTTTACAGGGGGACTTATGAATCCTACCTCAACAATACAGGAAAAATGTTTTCTATTTTTAAAACTTTTTTCGCCCATGGTCATAACGCAAATCTCTCTCTTTGCTATGACCTTTGTTTCAATCTTTTTAACGGGACAATATGGCACGGAAGATTTAGCCGGTGTTTCTATCGGCTACAATATATGGGTTTCTCTCTTTACAGGGCTTTTAGGTGTTCTCTTAGGTATCTCTCCTATTATGGCGCAATCTTTAGGTGCAAACAGGAGAGAAAATTTACCCAGACTGATCCAGCACGGCCTTATGTTATCTTCAGCTATGGCAATAGGTCTCATCATATTGGGAGTTCTCTTCTTGGATCCGTTTTTAAGTTTTTTAAACCTCCCTCCCAACGTTCATAAAGTTGCTCTTCACTATATGATTGGAATAGCGTTATCCTTATTTCCCATCTTAAATGTCTGCATTCTTCGCAACACGGTAGATACACATGGTTATACCTATTACTCCACCATCATTGTTGTGATTAGCCTTTTCGTCAATATACTGGCTAATTATACATTTATCTTCGGTCATTTCGGATTTCCTGCCTATGGTGGTGCCGGTGCCGGCTATGCCATGGTCACGAGTACATGGTTTAATTTTTTCGCCTACATAGCAGTCACTTTTTTTAACAGAGAAATAAAAGCCTATCGTATTTTTTCTTCCTTTCATGGATTTGATTGGCTTTATATAAGAGAAATCTTACAAGTGGGAATCCCTATCGGTATCGCACTTTTTTGCGAGGTTAGTATATTCAGTATTGCCGCCTTTTTTATGAGTACCTATGGTGCTGAATATATTGCGGCTCATCAAGCGGCCATCAGTTTTACCAATATTTTATATTGCGTTCCCCTATCTATCAGTATGGCTGCTACCATTACCGTAGGGTATGAAGTGGGTGCCAAACGGCTGCGGGATGCGAGACAGTATGCCAATTTTGCCCGCATTTTTGCTCTCTTCTCGGCCGGTTTTGTCTTTGCTTTCGGTTTTAAATACCTGAGAGAAATTGCCTCTATTTACACCTCCGATCTAAATATGATTGGACTCATTGCTCAATTCCTTTCTTATGCCCTGTTTTTCTCTCTTATTGATGCCTTCGGTACGCCTATTCAGGGGATTTTGCGAGGTTATAAAGATGTAAAAATCATTACCTATATTGCTATCGGCACTTATTGGGGTGCCTGCCTGCCTATTGCTCTTTACTTTACAAAAGTGCTTGATTATGGTCCCATCGGAATTTGGTACGGACTGTTGGGAGGATTGCTTCTTGCAGGCATTCTCTATACTGTAAGGCTCCAGTATATGCAAAACCGCTATAAATAAGCTCTTACCGCTGTCATGTAATACAAATACAAAAACCGCCTTTTCACAAGGCGGTTTTTGTTTGCTATGAGCTTCATATAAACTGTTGTACTATGATTATTTCTGTTCCATATCTTTATTACTCTCGCTCTTTTCTTTATTTAAAAGCTGAGTAACAACAGAAGTCAATTGCTCTACCTGATTGCGCAAACTATCAATTTCTTTGGCCATTGCAACGCGCGATGTGGAAAGGCCACTTGATTTGCCTAATTTAAAGCTTACTCCTGCATTAATCATATCTTCCCCATTGCCTATGGCGCCGGAAAGACTAAACATAGTATCTTCATTAGGACGATAGAATGCCCCGACTGCCACTGCATTCTCTCCTGCATAATTGCCATATCCCGCTGCAAAATTCCACTTATCTTCAGGATCAAAATCCAATGGATGTAGCGCCGCCAATGCTGCTGCTCCGGCGCCCACTTTTTCTGCACGATTTCCTACGCTATTTAATTGACCGAGGTTGACGGCATCGCTCAAGTTTGTTCCGGCAGCTACGTTGGTTATTTGTTTATTTCCCGCATCAACACCCGTATTAGTAATTGATGGCCCGTTAGTAATCGATAACCCTCCGGTTGTTATTTGTGTATCTCCAACAGCAATAGTTGTAGCATTTAAAGTATTTGTGGTAATAGATTCCAATCCCGTGATATTTTTGGCCAACTTAACATTGAGTGTGCTTCCCTCTGCAACAACACCAATGTTTCCATCTGCTAATTCTGTAGCTCCGCCCATAACCGTTAGTACATTACCCGGATTAATGGTGATACTTCCCGTATCCCCCGCGTACTTATCCGCACTTCCTGCAGAAGCCGCAGACACCGCTCTCTTTAATTGTGCCACGTTGACCGCATCCGTATCATTCTTTCCTGCTGCCACATTGATTATTTGTCTCGTTACTCCCGTTGCTGCATCTCCCACGGAAACAGCTGCTGCCCCCGAATTCCAAGTTGCTGTTCCATCTGTATAGGAGGCATTTCCGGTGGATACATCATAGCCTCCCGTATTCGTGCCGGTTGACGCCTTTGAAAATGCACCGATAGCTACACCGCCTTCAACACTTGCGTTTGCTTCCATGCCAATTATAACAGCATTAGATGCAGCTGTTGTAGTAGTTGTCCCGGAAGCCGATCCTATGATAACGGCATTATTAGAGTCTTCAACGTTTCGGTTGTTACCGATAATCATTGTGCCATCAATTTTTGTCCCTTTATTGTTATATCCGGCGATAAAATTCTCTACACTTTCATTTCCTTTCTCGCCTTTCAGTTCATTATTAACGCCAATCAAAGCTGATCGTAATGTCCAGTCCGCCGTATTTCCTCCACCGAAAGCCATCGTAGCTCCGGCCGATTTATTCACCTTTATTGCCGTCATAAGGGAATCCTGGAACGCTCTTGCAGAATCGCCGCTTGATGCAGGTAGCCCCGTAATCGTAGTGATGGAGTTCGTTATGCTGTTTCCTGCACCGTAAATAAGTGCACCGTTAGCATTATTAGTTCGATTTGCCACACCGGTAATACTATTGGCAATTCCGGAATAGTAACCGGAATTCATAGATTCAATACTGTTTAGCGAGCCTGTGATTACAGCACCCAAGTTTTTATTAGGGTTAGACAATCGCCCTCCTGTGTAATCGCTCGAAATAATAGAATAGGCACCTGTTACAGTAGTAAACGCACCGTTGCTATTACTGTTTGTTCCTACGGTAGTACTATAAACATTTAAATTGGAGACTTTTGTATTTGCACTGTCTACCGTTGTATCCCCCATAGCACCGGAATAATTATGTGTTCCTATCATTGTGCTACCTGTACGCGCGAAGGTATTCTGCCCTAAAGCGATGCTTCCCAAGGCCTTGGTCGGGTCTGCAGGTAAGCGTACAGAGGACCAAGCGTTACCGCTATAGCTGGTTTGACCAAAAGGAAATGCTGCTTCCGCTCCACCGGCCATATTCTCAATTTTTGCATTGCTACCCATTGCAATGCTCCCTCCCTGGCTGGCATAATTATCTATTTCACTCTTATTTCCTATAGCAATGTCTCCTGTAGCGTTGCTGGCACCATTACTGTACTTAATAACGGCATTTTTTCCAATAGCAACATTCTCTGCTTTAGGAGCAGAACTTTGTGTACCAATAGCTACGCCATTGCCATTGCCGGGAGTATTATCCGCGCTTAATGCGATATTTGTAAGCGAAGTAACCATAATCACTGTTCCTAAAAGAGCTTTCTTAGATCCCATTTTTCTCTCCTCCTTACTAACCCAAAATCCCACTATTTATTTATAGGCAATTCTATATTACTCTCTTTCATTCTCATTTTCAATACCTTTAATATTAATATAATCCCTTATTTTTACTGACTTGAATTATATTGTATTTCAATCCTTCCATTCTCAAAAAGATTAATGCTTTAAATATTTTAAAAAGATAAAAAAAACCACGCCATGGTTGCGTGGTTTTCTTTATACATTTAAAAACCGCCTTACCGAAGTAAGGCGGTCTATTTTTATGGTGGGCCCACCTGGGATCGAACCAGGGACCGACCGGTTATGAGCCGGTTGCTCTACCCCTGAGCTATAGGCCCATAGGAAACGGATTACCTGTACCATTATACAGAAAATCGTTCTTTATCGTCAAGCATACCTTTAATAATTTCCCATATCAAAAGAGCTTATTTGCCACCTATGTCTGCGTCCTCTCCAAGACAAGAAGGATAACAGCAGTATAGCAAATAAGCTCCTCAAACCGCTCTTTACATAAAATCTTTAATTTTTTCCCGTTTGCCACGAGTACGAAGTTTTGTAAGCGCCTTTCCTTCAATTTGACGGATACGTTCTCTCGTTACATTGAAATGCTGCCCCACTTCTTCCAATGTTCTCGGTTTGCCGTCTTTTAAGCCGAATCGCAAACTGAGCACCATGTGCTCTCGCTCGGACAGACAGGAAAACACTTCGTCAATTTGTTCTCTCAAAAGGATATAACTGGCCGCTTCATCAGGAGCAATCGCATCTTGATCTTCAATAAAATCACCCAAATGCGAATCCTCTTCTTCCCCGATAGGTGTTTCCAAAGAAACCGGTTCCTGTGCAATCTTTTGAATTTCACGTACCCGCTCTACCGAAATTTCCATGCCTTCCGCAATTTCTTCAGGAGTCGGCTCCCGTCCCTTATCCTGCAATAATTGACGTGAAATGCGAATCAATTTGTTGATGGTTTCCACCATGTGCACGGGAATGCGAATTGTTCTCGCCTGGTCGGCAATAGATCTCGTTATTGCTTGACGAATCCACCATGTAGCATAAGTGGAAAATTTATAGCCCTTCGTGTAGTCAAACTTATCTACCGCTTTGATCAGACCTAAATTCCCCTCCTGGATTAAATCAAGAAACAACATTCCCCGCCCCACATAACGTTTGGCAATACTAACAACCAAACGCAAGTTTGCATCAGTCAGTTTCTTTTTCGCCAGCTCTCCCAGGCGCATCTCCTCAAAAGTGGCATCCTCTGCAACACCGGCTGCAATTTGTTTTGCCAAAATAATTTCTTCATCACCAGACAAAAGAGGAACTCGACCGATTTCCTTTAAATACATCCGCACAGGATCGTCAATATTTATGCCTTCGGGAATACTTAAATCCACATTTATTTCCTTCGTCTTTAAGATATCCTCATCTGCATCTTCCTCTTCTTCATGCTCATGAAGAAGCTCCTCCTCATCAATGGAAAAGTCATCTTCCGCTTCGCCGGCATCTGCTACGATCTCAATGTTTCGCTTGTTACATTGTTCGTAGAAGTCTTCCATTTGCTCTTCCGTAATGTCTTCTCGCTCATATAAGGCATCTGCTATTTCTCTCTGCGTCAGAGTGCCTGTTTTTTTCCCTTTTTCTAACAAGAGTTCTATACACTCTTCGCTACTCGGTTTTTCCTGCTTTTTAGCCACAAGCCCTCTTCCTTTCTACCTTTTTTCCGTACTTAGGACCATTCTTTTATCTCTTCCTGTATTTCCTGACATTTCTTTAATTCGAGAATAAACCTCGTATCTCCTGCACGATTTAATTTATCCGCCAATAAACTATGTTCTTTATATTGTTTTCGCAATGACTGTAACCTGATTTGGCGGATATATTCATCAAAGGTCGTTTCTTCGTACTCCTCCTCACACAGCAACATAAGACGAGAAAGCTCCTGCCCCTCCTCTTCTGTCAATTGCTTCTCCAAGGCAGACAGGAAGAACGTCTCTTCCTGCTCCATAAGAAAAATCGCCTTTTTTAAGAGTTCTACATGGAGGGGATCGGAATAATCTTCGTAAGGGATATATTCCGCTACACGAAGCAATGCTGTCTCCGAAGATAAGGCCAGCGCTACCAAAGTATCCTCTACTCTGTTCCCCTCTGTCTTTTGAACCCTAATATCCGCATTCTTCAACCTAATTTTTCCTTTATCCACATACTCTCTGAAGTAGCGGAAAATAGTACTATTATCTAGCCATAGAGGCAATGCCAAGGAGCGCAATAAATCATCGCGCCTCACCTTTTCCTGAATGGAAGCGATATAAGGAAATACCGCATTCATTATGGACATTTTGCCCTCCAGATTAGAACGGTCATATGCTATCATAGCCTCGTTTACTAAGTATTCAAAGGGGGGCACTGCTGTTTCCACCAGCTTCAAAAAAGCCGCCGGTCCGTGGTTACGTACGTAATCATCCGGATCTTTGCCGTCCGGCATAGCCAGTACACGAACCTTAAAGTCCATGCCATTGGTCAGCTCAATCGCACGCCTTGCTGCCTGTTTTCCTGCCTCATCCATATCATAGGCCAATATTATTTCTTCAGCCTGGCGTAGCAACAACTGTCCCTGTTCCCTAGTAAATGCAGTACCCAACGAGGCTACCACATTAGTAACTCCCCTATTGTGAGCACTGATAACATCCATATATCCTTCTACCAAAATAGCCTGTTTCTTCTCACGAACGCTCTTATAAGCCTTATCAAAGGCAAAAAGCAACTGACCCTTGTTAAACACATTCGTTTCTTGTGAGTTCAGATATTTGGGCTCGCTGTCATCCATGACTCGACCGCCAAACCCGACAACCCTTCCTTTTCCGTCACAAATGGGGAATATAATCCTGTTTCGAAAGTAATCATATACCTTTCCATTACCACGCCTACATAGTCCGGCTTCAACAAGAAAGTCTTCCGTATATCCCCTCGCTTTAAAGGACTCAAGCAACTTATCCCACGAGTCCGGAGCAAAGCCCAATCTAAAGGTTATGATTGTTTCTTCCGTAAGGCCTCTTCCTCTTAAGTAGGCAAGCCCTTTTTCTCCCATTTTTGTTTGCATTAAACAGTTGTGAAAGAAAGTAGCCGCCAGTTCATTTACTTCCCACATGCGTTGGCGATGTTTTTGGCGAGCTATATCTTGAGGAGTTTGCACCATAGCCGGCAAGGGGATATTAGCCCGGTTTGCCAATTTTTCCAAGGCTTCCGAAAAGGTATAATTATCGTATTTCATAATGAAATTAAACACATTTCCCGCTGCTTTGCAGCCAAAACAATAAAAGAATCCTTTATCGGAATTTACGCTAAAGGACGGCGTCTTTTCATTATGAAAGGGACAACAGCCCCAATAATTTTGTCCCTTACGTTTTAACGGAACATATTCTGAAATCACTGAAACAATATCATTGGCTGTACGAACTTGTTCAATAAAGTCGTTCTCAAAGTGTCGTTTCATATGTTCACCTTATTATGTTGTTTTCTGTGCCGGAACTCAAAAGCACAGACTAAACTAATTCTACAAAAAAGAAAAATCTCCTCTTTTCACCAAAAATCTATCTTCAAAGCCTTAATTTCTCCTTTAATATTTTCCATAAACTTTATAAAAATCCTTCTTTATAAGTAAAACTTTCCCACTCCTCTTATATTCCACAGAGGGAAAAACTTTTCAACATAACTATATTTGAGATCAAAACTATTCGCGGTAAATTATCTTTGAATAATTGTTATATTCCTTTGCAGAGATTGAAGGGTATATCAAACTATGCTATAATATGGGCATTGTTATTGCGCCTATAGCTCAGTGGATAGAGCGCCGGTCTCCGGAACCGGGTGCGCAGGTTCGATTCCTGCTAGGCGCACCATTTGTACTTTTTAGAAACAGGATATTCCTACTTGATTAGCCGTAATGATATCACCAATTGCTGCTACAACCTAATAAACTTATCAAAGCACTGTTAATCGCAGTGCTTTTTATTATTCTTGACATGGTAAATCATAGTATTTTACAATGAAATAAATCGAGAATAGTTATTAAGAATATATCTTATTAAAATTCTCACAGAGGGTAAAATAGTCTTTTAAGTAAGTATTATTCAGATTTATCAGGTTAGTACCTATAGGACTTTTATAAGTATAAATGATAATTTTTATTATTTATTACATTCGGAGGGTTTTGTTATTATGAATTATGTTTCATCGTTAGGTACTCGTAAGCTCGCATTGCAAGCGGGAATATTATTAGCCTTGACCTCTTACGTATTGCCTTCTGTTAATGCAGCCGAAGGGGATGAATCTTCCACTACCAGAGTGTCCCCCATTGTGATTACCGCCAATCGTACAGAAGTAAATACCAAAGAAGTATCTCAAGCTGTAGAAGTGATAGACAAGGAAGAGGCTAAAGCTCTTGCCGCCACTGATGTACGTCAAGCTTTGCGTCTTGCGGACAATGTTAATATCACAAAAGCCGGCATGACCGGTAATCAACTTATGATTCGGGGCATGGATACACAACATACGCTTTTACTGGTAGACGGGAAGAGAATTGCCGGTGAGGAAACCGCACAAACAGCCAATGTATATGCATTAAACAGAAACAATATAAGCAATATTGAAAAGATCGAAATCGTCCGTGGTTCGTCCAGTTCTTTATACGGTTCTGACGCCATAGGAGGGGTCGTCAATATTATCACAAAAGTACCCGATGATCCGGAAACTCGCATCGGAGTATCCACAGGTACGGAAAATCAAAGTACCTGGCTCGGTTACGATACAGGTAAGCAGGGTCGATGGAGCGCTTCCTTTGATGTTCGTTTAACTCGTGTGCGTCCGCAAAACCATTATACGTATGAAACGAGTTCTGTCAGACGGGGGCCCATGCTGGTAACAACCATAACGGACGGTGTCGACCGCGCTTATTACGGTCAACAGCGTTACTATGACTTCGGTGCCGTATACGACCTTGAAAACGCCAATAAGAATAAATTGCGTCTGGGTTTTAATTATTTTACAGAGCGTATGCGTACGGATTTTGCAGATCAAACCGTAGTTACCGGCGGTAGAAGCACGCCCACGCGAAGAGGGTATGCCAATATTTTCCGCAATAACGGTTATGGTATAGACCTTGCGTATACCGGCGAAACAAGCAAAAACACATATGAGTTTCGCTCCTATTACAACCGATTAAATAAGCTCACTCTTTACACCAATGATACAGTTTCACCTCTTGCTCCTACCGGACAAGACGATGCGAAATACTATACATGGGCTGTGGAAGGTAAAAATACCCTGAAAGTTAACGATCAACACAAGCTCACCTACGGTGGAGTTTTTCAGAAAATGAGTTATAGAGGTACACGTATTTCCACTACAGGGACTCCTCAAGAGCATTCCTATAATACAGTAGCTCTATATGTAGAAGATCTGTGGAAGGTAAATCCGAAGCTCCTCATTACCCCATCCGTACGCTTTGAGCACAATAGCCGATTCGGCAATTATACGGCGCCAAAGTTGGGACTTACTTATAACATTACCGAAAACACAAGATTTAAAGCCAATTACGGTTTGGGATTCAAAGCTCCCAGCATCAGCGAGCTATACATGAATTGGCATCATGGTTTTGTTACCATTTTAGGAAACAAGGACTTACAGCCGGAAAAATCCAGAAGCTTCGATCTCACATTAGAGGGAGAACGGGGTAATAATTTCGGTAAAATTACTTACTACAACAATAATATCAAAAACTTGATTAATACACGGCAACTTGCAGGCAACACCTATATGTTTCATAATGTCGACAAGGCCCAAATCAACGGTTTTGAGTTAACTGTCGGTCGATATTTGACAGATACACTTACCTTTAAGGTATCTCACAACTTTATTGATGCAAAAGACAAATTGGCAAATACACGATTGAATAATCGCCCTAAAAGCATAACAAAATTTATTCTAACCTATGAGGAAAACAAAAAGTATGGTATCCGTGCTTCCCTTTGGGACGAATTCGTTAGCGATTACCTATACGAAGGAAATGAGTATACCTATAACACATTGAATTTCTCCATTAGCAAAAAATTCAATGACACATTCTCCGTCTTTGCCGGAATGGATAATATTTTGAACAAGAAAGTCCATAAAATTTTCCTGGACGGTCATTTATGGAATATCGGAGCGGAATGGAAGTTCTAAGATTTTCCCGGCTTTGATCCAAATCTTATTACCAGCAGTCGCTCTACTTAACAAAAAAGCCTCTCCATAAAATATATGGAGAGGCTTTTTTTATTCACTTATGATTCAATTCGTCTTTCCAATGTGGAGAGTAGGAAAAATTCGATCATACTCTTCTTCCCACTCTCCCTCTTCATGATTAAATGTGCGTACCAATACCTTATCCGGGAATAGGAATATAGAGTTTGTCCAAATAGGTTCCTGTTCCCAAGAAGGATTATGAATATTAACTACGCGACCCTGATATAGATTTATAGGGTGTGCAAAGCTCGCCGTTTCAGGGCTTGTATGTGTGTGCCCGGACACCCACATGAATACTTGTGGATTTTCGGCAAGTATTTCACTAATAGGTCCTACCGGCTGTGCTACTTTTTTAGGAACATTGATATCCTCCTCGTAATTCATCAAAGTCCCTAAAAGAGGAGCATGGAAGAATACAATGGTAGGCATATCTTTATGTGATTCCAATTGCTCTTTAAACCATTGTACCTGCGTATCGTTAATCTCAACCAAATGTTTTGTCCCGTATAAATCAGGGCTTAAAAATACTAAAAAGTAATTTCCTATAGTCTTCGTCCTGTATGCGACATCCTTTATCCCCATAATGGAATTAAAAGTGTCATATTTAGCCTTTCGCATTTCCGGACCGGCTAATGCCAATTTGCCTTTTTCATTGCGTTTATCCACATAACTCCATTCGTGGTTTCCTGCTACCGCCACATAAGGCTTTTGCAGTAATCCTATTAAAGTTTGTACGCCCTTATATTCCTCAGGTGCACCTCCATCTGCCACAAAATCTCCAAGATATGCAACAAGTTCCACATCTTCCCAGCGGTTCAGTTCTATCATTACCTTAGTCTTGTTGGAGATAATTCGTGTTTTGGTAGCTTCATCAAAGGTATTACGGCTTTTTGTCGGATAGTGAATATCAGAAATTACTAAAATATGGTGATATGTATCATCCACAACTTTTGCTGCCCATACCGGCATAATGGACATCAATACTATTAAAAGCATAACAGTCCAGTGCTTAATCCATCGATTTGAAATAGTCATTTGAGTCTTCCTCCCCCAACTAATTGACAACCAAAAGTTATCTATGCCTTCCTCTTCATTCCCCCAATCAAATTAAACCACTTACCTTACTTCTCTCTTTTACGCGCTTCCTATGACACCCCCTTATCTTCACTTTGCAAATAAACCAGAAAAATTGTATAGTTGACAGTTCCTTTTTTCTACCGTTATTTCTTACCTTTCTATTATCTTTCTACCCCTAGAGTGATATAATATTTCTAGAAAAAATAAAGTAATCCTTCTAACGAAAGAGGTATTTTATGAAAAAAATAAATACTTTTCCCGAAGTCTCCCCCTTATCGTCAGAACCGATGTGGGTAGACCCGTTTTCACACATCGGACGAAAAGTGGAACTACTGCTACAAACAGGAAAACTGCTCATGGAAAACGGGGCTAATTCCAATCATATTGCCAGAGACATCTTTCGCGTAGCTGCTTATATGGGGATTCCTACACAATTATTACAAATTCATTTAACACACTCTACAGTAATGATTAATATCCATGATGGGGAAAGATCCTATACAGCCTTTCAAAAAGCCCTGCATCACCGCGTAAACATGACGATTTTATCTGCCGTAAGTAAGCTAACTTGGGCCGCTATCGACCAAAACTATAGCCTTGATGAATATGAATCCGAGCTTAACCGCATCACTTGGCTACCTCTTCGGTATGCGCCCTTTTACACACTTTTGGCTTCCGTCTCTTGTAGCAGTTTTACTGTTTTATTTGGTGGCTCTTGGCTTGCTGCCCTCGTAACAGCCTTGTGTTCAGCCATCGGATTTTATGTTTACCGCAAGACAATCTATTGGAAAGTTAACAACTATGTGGGCATTACGTTTGCCTCTTTTTTGTCCACTGCACTCGGTTATGCCTCCTATTTTGTTACAAATAGTACAGAGGCTATGATTTACTCCATGATTACATCTACCCTCTTTATGGTCCCCGGAGTTCCTCTTATCAACACGGTTGATGACATGCTAAACGGATTTTTTGCCTCGGCACTTGGGCGAAGCTTACACACCGTACTCATTGTAGGCGGTATGGCACTGGGCATAACTATGGCCCTATACTTTGACAATGTGTCAAATCTTAATACCATATCGGAATTTACCGCCTTTAGCATTGCCCCAAGACAGATTACATTAAAACAGCTTTTGGCGGCAGCTTTTTCCGTAACAGGCTTTGCCATGTTGTTTAATACCCCACATAGATTATTGCCATTTATTGCCTTAGGCGGCATTATAAGCGTAGGACTTCGAAACATGCTAATCGTATACTTTGATTTTTCTTTTGTGGGAGCTACTTTTTTAGGTGCCGCTGCAATCAGTGTCCTCATGCTTCGCCTGGCCGCTCCTCTTAGGACCACCTCAACGGTACTCACAATTCCATCAGTGATTGCCATGATTCCCGGCATTTTACTTTATCGTTATTTATTCGCCCTCATGGGCATCGACGGACTTGATCCGTACAAACTCCTGCAAGCCGAGCAGAGCGGTCTGACCGGACTTTTTACGCTCATCGCGATCGCCGTAGGAACCACCATTCCTACCTTAGTTGCCATGGGGTATATGGATAAACAAAAAATGATTAAACTAAAGACCTTATTAAACAAAAGACATCGATAAATAAAAAGGCTATAACAAAGGGAGATTCACCCTTTGTTATAGCCTTTTTTGTTTATTTGCTTTTCTTCTTTATCATGTACTGACCTGATTCTGTTTGTGAAACGGGTTTTCCCGACTTTGTTTGAGAAAACAGCAAATCTCTTATGCCTTCAATGTTATATGCAACGCTCCATGTATACATGTGCGTCCCTCCTTTAAAGACACTGTAATTAATAGGCGCCTGTTGTGCTCGCATCATGCTGACAAGGTAAGTAAATTCATCCTCATTCGAGGTACTGTCCCACATTATATCCCTTGCTACTTTAGTCCCCATCTGCCAGATCTAAAGACTTGGGATCTATGATATGTCCTTCCCCCATTTAAAACAACACAGCATACCTGTGTTCTTATTTTTGTCCCATCGTATCTTTTAAAATTTGCACCACTTCTTCTTGCGTTAACTCCTTATATCCGTTTTTAAGAATAAATGTTCCATCGGCAATTTGACCTATATTATCCGCAGTAACACCTAACAGAGCTCCGTCAATGACAACACCGATCTCCAGCATCCATGCTTTTAATGCTGCCAGCCCTTCTTCGGCAATCTCTTCATCACTTTTTCCGCGAGGATCCACCTTCCAAACATTAATAGCGTAGCGTTTAAACTTATGAAGACCATCCTTCATGATTAGTTTATAGTAAGGCAAAGATACCGCTGCCAAGGTCATACCGTGCGTCGCATCCGTTACGCCACTGATAGCCTGTCCGATCATATGTACCATCCAGTCTCCCGGTTTTCCCATGCGTATCAAATTGTTAAGTGCCCATGTAGCAGTCCACATTATGTTGCTTCGCGCTTCATAATCCTTCGGATCTTTTACTGCCAGTCTGCTGCTATGGATGAGCGAACACATAAGCCCCTCTGCAATATAATCGGAAGTCGTATCATCTTCTCCCGAGAAGTATTGCTCCATTATGTGAGACATAATATCATAAAATCCCGCCACCATCTGATAATGTGGTACAGTAAAGGTGTACACCGGATTTAGAATGGAAAACTTCGGAAATACATCGGGCCCAAATACGCGCCCGATTTTTCTTTGTGTTTGTGTATGGGTAATAACAGATCCTCCATTCATTTCAGATCCCGTTCCTACCATCGTTAACACACTTGCCACAGGAATAATTTTGTTACTCACCGGCTCCATGCGTAGGAAATATTTGTCCCAAGGGTTTTCTTCACAGTGTGCGGATACGGATACCGCTTTAGCGTAGTCTATAACCGATCCTCCTCCGACAGCCAAAATTAGATCCACCTCGTGTTCTCTTGCTATCGCCGCTCCTTCTAAAAGTTTATCCACAGTAGGATTCGGCATAACGCCTGCATCTTCTACCACAATATTATTGTTTTCCTTCAAAATAGTCATCACATCATCGTATAGACCGCTCTTTTTTATGGATCCGCCTCCATAAATCAACATAATCTTTTTCCCGTACTTCTTTAGCTCCTTTTCTAAGCCTGTTAGAGCTTTTTCACCAAAATATAATTTTGTGGGATTCTCATATACGAAATTTCCTAACATGGGGTTCCTCCTTATCAATAACTCCTACTCTCTATACTTCTGTTTCCATTTGTTATTACTTTCTGCTCAGTAGGTGCTCTTACAATCCTATTCTACCATTTCTTATTTTGAATTCCTATAAATATAGTCTTTCTTTTTCCTTAATTATTCATAACAACCTTAAAGGAGGAATTGGCTCTCCCCTCCAGAGCCTAAAAAGAAGACAGAAAGACTAAAAAATACATACATAAAGTGGGCTTCAGTACAAACTGTCACTAATGTAAAAAAGGCAAGGGCATTAGCCCTTGCCTTTATTCTTATCTGTTTTTCTTCTGAGTGCATCAATAAATGGCTTTACTTCTGCATATTCTTCATCAGTCAGGCGAAATGTCCTGCCTTTTCGAAGCACTTCTGATTTTTTTCTTCCTGCTCCTGCTCTTCTCCCGCCCCAACTATTACCTGCCATATAAACTCCCCCATTCTCAATCATGGCCAATAATTTTGCGTATTACTGATAACAGTAGTATATATAATTTACGCAATTTAATCAACACATTTTAAAGGTTTTCTAAATATTTTTTGAAAGGAATGAATAGAAAATCATGGTTTACAAACAGTATGTGGATTTCTTTGTTTAGGAGCATCTCTTCCTTTATTTTTGGGCCGCTGCCGCTTCTGCTTTTTTCTTTAAGTTTGGAATAGAAGTCGGACAGGTTTCCGGCGTACAGGCTCCATTAGGTCCCAAGTCCGCCGCCCTACTAACGAAGCCGGTATGTAGCATAGCTTCTGCTTTCTCACTCAAGGGAGCACCGAAAAACTCCGCATACAAAGCCTTGATTTCCGGATTGTCCATAGAGCTTTTAACCACTACTTCCGCATCACGGCGGTAAAGGCTGTCAATACGAGCCTGCTTAGTTTTATCTGCCATGGGAAGTTTTGTTTTGGGCTGACCGCCACCGCCGATACAGCCCCCTCGACAGGCCATAACCTCAATAAAATCATAAGATTTATTGTTATCTCTCATATCCTGGATAAACTTACGCATATTGCCGGTACCATGAATAGCCGCTACTTTAATCGTTTTATCCTTAATCTGCACATCCGCTTCTCTGGCACCTTCCATACCGCGAATTTCTTGGAAAGGAATTAAATTGGCAGGCGGTTGCTCTCCTGTAGCAAAATAATAAGCCGCTCTCACCGCCGCCTCCATTACACCGCCGGTATTGCCGAAAATAATTCCGCCTCCTGAGGCTTCTCCCAAAAGAGGGTCAAAAGCAGAGTCTTCCAAGGCATTAAAATCAATGTTTTCTTCGCGAAGCCATTTTGCCAGCTCTCTGGTAGTAATACAGTAGTCCGTATCGCGCATATCCGGTTCGTTCCAGTATGTCGCCGCCGCATTCATTTCCTCTCGGCGAATTTCAAATTTCTTTGCCGTACAAGGGGTTACACAAACCGCTACAATTTTCTTAGGATCTAAACCCATCTTTTCTGCAAAATAGGTCTTTTGTGTCGGTGCTTGCATACCGATAGGGCTCTTAGCAGTAGATAGATGAGGAATAAACTCGGGATAATATGTCTCCACAAATTTTACCCATGCAGGACAGCAACTGGTAAACTGCGGAAGCTCTCCATGACCGTGAAGAACACGTTCGACAAGCTCGCTTGCTTCCTCCATGATTGTCATATCTGCACCAAAATTAGTATCAAGTACGTAATCTGCCCCTAGAGCACGAAGCGCTGCTACCATTTTCCCCTGCACGAAGGAACCAGGTTCAAAGCCAAATTCTTCTCCTAAGCCCACACGAACAGCCGGTGCTGTTTGAAAAACTACAATCTTATTAGGATCTTCAATGGCCTTTTTTACCTCTTCATATTCGTAACGTTCCGTTATTGAATCAAAAGGACAGATTGTCGCACACTGCCCGCAGTGAATACAGATGGGAACATCTCCGTTGGTTTCAAGGTCATAGTAATCCATGACTCCCATATCCACCGCACAAGCCTTTCGGCAAAGAGAACAGTTTTTACATTTTTCCAAATCGTGAACAACTGCAACATTTCCTTCTTCAATCGGCACACGTCGATCTAAAAATTGATATTTACTCATTGTCTCCTCCATTTTACCAGGTTTTCCTTACCTATCTGTACTTATATTTATATTTTATCGAAACCCTACTTTTAAGTCTACTTCATATTTCTCATACAGGTAATCTTTTTTAATACCCTCTATTTCTGTAGACTATCCTTTTTTCTCTTCTAAGCACATCCATCGCTCCGTCATAGCGTCAATTTCTGACTGTACTCCCTCTATTTGTTCCAGCATCTTCTTCATTTGTTCATAATCCGATTCTGCCGTGGAAAGCTGTAGGTTTAACCCTTTCAGTAACATTTCTAAGCGTGGTAATTCCTCCATAATAATTTCATACTCTTTCTCCTCTTTATCCGTTAATCCTTTCCTGTCTCCTTTTATTAAAGCTTGTGGTTTATCCCCGTACTCTTTGGTCTTTTCTTTTAATACTCCTTTATCCGGATTCTGACTCTTGCTCTCGTTCGTCCGCAAATCCCTGTACTCGGAGTAAGATCCATGAAAAATTTCTATTTTTCCACTTCCTTGGAAAACAAAGAGTTTATCCACTACGCGATCCAGAAAAAAGCGATCATGACACACAGTTATCACGAGACCGGAAAATTGGTCAAGAAATTCTTCGAGTACTTCCAAAGTGGGAATATCCAAATCATTGGTTGGTTCGTCCAAAAGAAGAACATTAGGCGCACTCATAAGCAATTTCAGTAAGAAAAGCCTTCTTCGTTCTCCCCCTGAAATCCTTGCAATGGGTACTCCATGTAGCTCGGCAGGAAATAAAAACCTCTCTAAAAGTTGCCCCGCACTTAAACTGCTTCCATCATTTAAAAATAAATGGCTTCGATCTTCTCTTATGTAGTCAAGAACGCGCATAGACTCATTGAAATCAGGCAAATGCTGAGTAAAATGAGCAATTCTAACGGTTTCTCCTCTTCCCACTGTACCTTCATCCGGGGCAAGAGTCCCTTCCAAAAGCTTCATCAGTGTCGATTTGCCTATTCCATTGGGTCCGACTATACCGATACGGTCATGTCGCACCACCGAGTATGTAAAATTTTTAATAATAGCTTTTTCATTATAAGAAAAGCATAGATTTTCTATATCAAAAATGGTTTTCCCCAACCTGCTCATAAGGGAAAAAGGATCCATCGTACCGGCTTTTTTTGTTTTTTCCATGGAAACCAGCATCTCATACCGCTGTAAGCGCGCCTTTTGTTTCGTTGTCCTCGCCTTCGCTCCGCGTCGAACCCAATCAATCTCCCTCTTTAGAAATTGTCTGCGCTTTTCTTCCGAAGCTGCTTCCATTTCTTCTCTAAGTGCCTTCTTTTCTAAAAAGTATTCATAATTTCCTTCATATTGATAAAATCGCCTTCCTGACAGCTCTACAATTCCTTTGCATACAGCATTTAGAAAGTAACGATCATGGGTGCTGATAATATAGCCTCCCTTTCGTTCTATCAGAAATTTCTCCAGCCACTCAACAGCATTCTCATCCAAGTGATTTGTAGGCTCATCCAAAAGCAATAAATCACATGGATAGAGCAAGGCTTGTGCTAGGGCCAATCTTCTTTTTTGGCCTCCTGATAAAACATTAACTGAATCATGTATATCCGAAAACCCCAGTTTCCTTAGAATTGTTTTTGCCTGTTGCTCCACCTGCCATCCTCCGGCATTTTCCATTTCTTCCAATACCCTCATAAAAGCCGAATCTTGCCGACCTGTAACACTCAGCTTTTCATATTTTTTTACCAAGGCCAAAAGTGGGTGATGAGATAAAAAAACATTGGAAAGAATACTCTCATTCTCATGAAAAGCCGGTTCTTGAGGCATGTAATATACCGTAGCTTTGCCGTTCCTTTCTATATTGCCCTTATCAGGTTCTACGAGATTGGCAAGTATTTTTAGAAATGTAGACTTTCCACTACCGTTGACTCCGATAAGCCCTATTTTCGATGTATCCGTAAATGTCAGAGAAGTCTCCTTAAAAAGGACTCTCGTACCATATGTTTTTTCGACATTCTGCAAAGATATAATATTCATGAATTACTCCCTTTTTAATGTATACATGCCTCTTTCCTTTTGTGCTCTTGTGAAAGAAGTATATTTTATGTACAATAGAAGAAACCATTATGCCATGTTTCGCGTTTATAGGAGGAGACTGATATGGATAGTGATTCGCGAAGTTTTTATGATGTTCTTGGTTTTGAGTTGGTAGAAATTGATAACAGAGAAGTGTGGTTTTTAGAGCTCCATGATTATGGCGACTATGCCACGATTACCGACGAAGAGGGCGACCTTCCCTCCTCTTTATACGACAAAATAATTTGGGCTGTATATGACCAGAACGATTCCTTTCAGTGGAGTGTAACCTTGGATGATTCCATGATGCTCAAAGAATACTTTGATCGTTCAGACGATATCAACGATATATTAAAGGGCCTCGAAGATCTCCGCATGGAAAATATGACAAAAGCATACGATTAGTGTTATTTCATTTTAAAGTCAATACTACTTTGATATATAAGTATAGAGGGTTCTCTCTTTTATGAGAGATTACCCTCTATTTTTATGCCAAAACTGTTTCTAAAATGCTTACTTTCTTATGCTCTCTCAATAAAGGTTAGCCATATTGCCTGAGTACCTTGTCAATATTGGCTGCCCCCTCCGTCCTTAAACGAAGCCCTGCGTTTGACATATCCTGTAGCCTGGAAGGATTCCCGAGGATAACATCTACTACATCCGCCAAATTATGTATATCTCTGGCCCATCGGGCTGCTCCCTCTCTTTCCAAGAAAGATGCGTTCGCCTCTTCGTGACCGGGAATGGCATCAAAGCAAACTATAGGAAGCCCCATTGTTATTGCCTCAGTACAAGTTAAAGCTCCCGGTTTTGTTATTAAAATGCTGGCTTCTTTCATAAGTTCGGGTATTCTATTGGTATATCCATAAATAGTAACAGGTCGGCTTAATTTATCCTTGTGTTCCAGCAGAGACTCGTACAAGCCTGTATTATTTCCTGCCACGACAATAAACCGATGGATACGCTCCAGTTTATCCAAGTACTCCAGTGCCTTTTGAATGGCGCTAAGACCGAGCCCCCCTCCCATTATCAGGGCAACCGTTTCCTTATCCTTACTGTAATCCCTTATCGGGGTTTCGTAGAAAGCCTGCTGAATGGGAATCCCGGTAAGATGAATTTTTCTCTCGTCAATTCCGGCTTTCTTAAGCTCATTCACCATTGGCAAAGACCCTACGCAATACCCGTCCACCTGTTCATAGAGCCAAAATTTATGTACCGTAAAATCTGTAATGACAGCAAACAAAGGAATGTCTAGCTGTTTTTTGCGTTTCAGCAAACATGCCGCACCGCAGGGAAAAGGGTGAGTAAATACCATGGCATCAGGAGCTTCTTTTTCCACAAGACGTTGCATACGTCTCTTCAGGAACCATGAAGCCAATGCAGGCATAATCCCGCCTTGGTATGTACCCTGAGATAAGCGATACACTACATCATATAGCATGGGAAACACATCTATGGTCTTAATGTATGTTTCACGTACCAAGTTATCTATAGAAAATGTTTCCGTTGACAAAAAATCCACCAATGTAACATCCCGATCTATATAGTTTTTTTCCCAATATTCCTGTAGGGCCATAGCCGCCTTCGTATGACCCGTACCGATAGATGCAGATAAAAGCAGTATCTTTTTTGATTTAGTACTCATATTGACTCCTTCTATTTCTCTTTTATTATAACACGATACTGCCTTTCCTTATATAACAAAGAACATTAAAAAAGGAACCCCGAAAGGTTCCTTTTTTTAGAGTATATCTTATTTTTTACGTTTTTTAGCTGCTGGTTTATTAACCAATTCTTTTAATTGTTTGCCTGCTTTGAAAGCTGGGGATTTGGAAGCAGCAATTTTAATAGTTTGACCATTTTGAGGGTTACGGCCTTCACGTGCTTGACGCGCGCGAACTTCAAAAGTACCGAAGCCGATAACTTGAACTTTACCACCTTGTGCCAATTCAGCAGATACTGTTTCGAATAAAGCTTTTACTGCTTTTTCAGCATCTTTTTTAGTTAATTCTGCTTTTTGAGCTACACTTGCGATCAATTCTGTTTTGTTCATTTGACAAAACCTCCTTTAAAAAGATTTACGCTTAAATTTGCTCCCTAACCCGCAGGACAGCCGGACTTATTCTTCCTCTTTAGCTGCCTCCCAAAATGAATCCATTTCCTGTAAAGAAACATCCTTCCACTCGAGTCCCATCTCTCGGATACGACTTTCCACGTAAGTAAATCTCTTGCGAAATTTATCATTAGTGCGAATAAGAGCATTTCACCGATTATTGTATACCATCTTAATACATTTAGCAAGGAGAAAAGTAAGTCTCCGCCCTCATTTTCCATATTTTTTTCCGATTTTTCCTTAATGGCTTGCTTAAATTCCTGTAGTTCTTCCTCAAATTTTGTCCAAGCCCCATCCACGGAATCCCAGTCAAAACCTACCTTGGCAGCACTTTCCTGTAGCTTTTGCCCCTCCAGAAGGGCAGGAAATCCATTGCCTACTTTATCCAGTAAAAAACTTTTTTTATTTTCCTTCTCTTTTTGTTTAATTTCTTCCCATGTTCTATTCACATCTGCTACATCTGTCAGCGTTAGCCCGTCGAAAACATGAGGATGTCGAGAGATCATTTTCTTCACAACACCGGAAATAACATCCTCTAAGGAAAAAATCTGTTTCTCTTCTGCCAAGCTGGCATGAAAAACGACTTGTAACAACAGGTCTCCCAGTTCTTCCTCGAGATTCTCCATATCTTCTCTATTAATGGCCTGTATAGCCTCATGTGTTTCTTCAAGCAAATATCTCCTCAACGTTTCATGAGTTTGCTCTTTATCCCAGGGGCATCCCTGTGGTCCTCGAAGCATCTTTACAACTTTTCTTAGCGATTCTATCCGGGTGCTGTTCCTAAGAATCTCCTCTACTTCTTCTCTCTTTTCTTCATCCTGTTCTTCTACCCAAACACTATCGCAAAAACCTAATTCCTCTCTTCGAGGTTTCGGATTCTTTATAACCAAGCTGGTCAGATGATCTACATAATTATGCCGATCAAGCTCATACAAAGGGATTTCTTCTATTCGTTCCTCAGGCAAAGACAGATGATATACCAAAAAAACAGGTTGTTCGTCTTCATACAAATCCATTAGCGCCAGCTTAACATCAGAAGCAATACGCTGATTGTAAAGCTGCGTAACCAAAATGGGAATTTCCACATTCCGAGGTAGCTGCCCTATCTCTTTTGCATCTACAATGTAAAGCCCTTCTGCCGGATCAATATGCACCGCCGAATAAAGTACTTCCAAGAAACTCATCGCCGGAACAATGTGAAGATCCACGAGACCCGCCTGTGCCTTATTAAGTAAAATCTGTACTGTTCTTTCTGCCACCATAGGGCTTCCCGGCACCGCATAAACAAGGGTTTCTCTTTTTGACTTCTCCACCAAAATATTTGCTATTTTTTCGTAAAGCAATGCGAAGGATTCTTCCTGCTCATAGAGATAATCAAAGCTCGTATAAGTAATATGGCTTTCCTCCAGAGCAATTACCGTCGGATGAATAGCCGTCCTCAAATATAAAGGAAAGGAGCCTTGTAAGAGCTCCCAAGTTTCCTTTGTAATATGTTTCGCCCTTCCGGGCCCTAGTCCCACTACATATAGCTTTCCCATCGTACCTTAAACTCCCGGCCTATAGGCCTTGTATTTTACTATTACCTTAACTCTTTATTTTTCCTTCGGAGAAAATTTAGCTCCCACAATAGGTAGCCGGTACAAGTCTTCTTTTTTAACTTCGCCCACAATAGCCAACCCCGCAGCATAAACCACCATGGCCAAAAGAATGGCGCTTCCTACCGCAATGGTATTGCCTGTAGAACCTACAAGCACCGTATATGTCCCATAAGCTACCGCACCCATAATGCCTGCCGCCAAATAAATTTTTACCAGCGACTTTAAATCCATGGTATATTTCACATAACGATATACAAAGATTAAATTCAATAAGGCAGCTAATCCAAAGTCCACATTTGTTGCCCATGCGGCGCCCTCAATACCTAGCCAAGGAATAGCGGTAAGCCACCAGCTTAAACCTACTTTTGCTATAGCACTGATTACTAAATTTATCATGGGCAGGGCCGTATGCCCCATACCTTGTAAAATCCCCGTGGTTACCTGCTGTACCCCTAGCAAAAACACGCCAAAACTCATGATGGCAATTGAACTTCCCGCATGAGGAGTCGCATATAGCATCTGCGAAATAGGTGTTGCCAGTACGCACATACCCAAAAAGGAAGGGATGGTGATTAAATTAGAAATACGCATGGCCACTTCCGTACGAGACAGAATTTGTGCTTTATTGTTTAGCGTAAATGCTTCTGATACGGCGGGCACCAAACTGGCTGCCAAAGAAGCCGTTAAAATCGTCGGCAAATTAACCAGCGAAGTAGCCATCCCCGTCAGATAGCCGAACAAGGTGGTCGCTTGTTCCACCGTAAATCCGGCTACTTCCAATCGTTTCGGCACAATAAATAAATCAATACTTGATACGACAGGAAGCATAATATTAGCCATAGAAACAGGAATAGCCAGTATAATCAATCTTTTTACAATAGACGGCAAAGACTCTTGCTCAATACTGTCATCCTGTTCTCTTAAATACTGTGCCCGTACATGACGCTGCTTGTAATAAAAATACAGAAGTATAAAAAGTCCTGCCAACGCACCCGGTAAAGCGCCGAATGTGGCGCCTGCCGCCGCATATTCCAGTCCTTTTGGCATGAGTAAAACGGCAAATGCCAACATGGTTACCACTCGGAACAGTTGCTCAAAAATCTGAGACACACCGGTAGGCATCATATATTGAAAGCCTTGAAAATATCCCCTAAAACAACTTAACAATGTAACCACAAAAATGGCGGGAGACAAAGCACTAATAGCATAATATGCTCGAGGATCTCGTATCCATCCTGCATCAATAAACCACTGTGCGGAAAAGAATAAGAGAAAACTGAATACCAGCCCTGTCATAGCAAGCACACCCATGGAAATATTAAAAACGCGACTTGCTCCTTTAGCATCTTTATTGGCCAATTTTTCCGCTATCATGATGGAAATAGCTACCGGCAAACCTGCCGTAGCAATGCTGATTGCCAGAGTATAAATGGGATAAGCCATCTGATAAAGGCCGATTCCTTCACCGCCCAAAAAGCGAGATAAGAGTATTCTATTTACGGCACCTATAATTTTTACAACTACCCCTGCGATAGTTAAAATCATAGCGCCCCTTAAAAATCCATCTTTTGTCACAAGAGGACCTCCTACATTTTTTAATTTGCTCATCCCTTATTATACCGCTTTTCTAACTGTGTAAACAAATTTTCCGTAAAATTAATAATTGATTCATTACTATTTTCCCTGTTCACCCGCAATGTAGTCGGCTTAATCGTGCCAAACTTCATGCGTTTCCAGTATTCCGGCAAAACAGCTCCCATATCCCAATTCGCCATACATTCATCCTTTGCCCATATAATCTCAATGATATTCCCTCGAAGGATGACACTTTTTATCCCAAGAGTCCGTGCCCGCTCCTTTAGGCGAGCCATGCGAAGAAGCATATCTACCGACTCCGTAGGTTTGCCATATCGATCAACAAGCTCCTCAATAAAGTCCTCCAGTTGGATGCTACTCTTAATGTGTAACATGCGTTGATACATAAGTATCTTACGACCGTTGTCCGAAATATATGCTTCATCAATAAAGGCATTCACTTTTAAATCAATCACCGGATCCGGTTCAGGCAATACCACTTCCTTATTTTGAGCCTTTGCAATTGCTTCTTCCAGCATAGTACAGTAAGTAGCAAACCCTACTGACCCAATATTACCATGTTGTTGCGCACCCAATAGATTTCCCGCTCCCCGGATTTCAAGATCACGCATGGCCAGCTTAAATCCGGCACCCAATTCGGTAAATTCCTTTATAGCTCTTAATCTTTTTTCTGCAGCCTCTGTCATTACCTTATCTCGTTGATACATAAAATAAGCATAGGCCCTTCTTCCGGACCTCCCAACTCGCCCGCGCATTTGGTACAGCTGTGACAGTCCTAATTTATCCGCATCATAAATGATTATAGTATTTGCATTCGGCACATCAAGACCATTCTCAATAATGCTGGTAGAAAGCAGTAAATCGTAAGCTCCTCCGTAGAAATCGACCATAATATTTTCAATTTCCGCACCGCCCATTTGCCCATGTGCTACAGCCATTCTGATATCGGGCATGGCTTCCTCCAATTTTTCCGCCATTCTGTAAATAGAAGCTACTCGATTATACACAAAATATACTTGTCCACCGCGCTGTACTTCCTGTTTTATGGCCTCTATAACCAAGGAAAGATCGTATTCTAATACGTAGGTCTGTACTGCAATCCTATCTTCCGGAGGCGTATGAATAACGCTCATTTCCCGTACTCCCACCAAAGACATATGCAGTGTTCTTGGAATAGGAGTAGCACTAAGGGTCAACACATCAATATCGGTTGCCCAATCTTTCCATTTTTCCTTCTGAGCCACTCCGAAACGCTGCTCTTCATCTACCACTAAAAAGCCTAACTCTTTAAATTCCACTTTTTTATTTAGCAAAGCATGCGTACCTATAAGTATGTCACAACTTCCACTCTTTACTGCGGCAAGAATATCTTTCTTTTCTTTTGCACTGCGAAAACGATTCAGCACCTCTACGCGCACACCAAAAGACGAGAATCGCTCTAAAAAAGTTTGGTAGTGCTGCTGCGCCAAAATAGTAGTGGGAACAAGCATAGCTACTTGTTTTCCGCTCATAACCGCTTTAAACATGGCCCTCATTGCCACTTCTGTTTTACCAAAGCCTACATCTCCACAAAGCAACCGATCCATAGGTCTCGGCTTTTCCATGGATGCTTTAATTTCTTTAATCGCCTGTAGTTGGTCTTCCGTTTCTTCATAAGGAAAGGCGGATTCAAACTCTTCTTGCCATGGCTGATCGGGAAGAAAAGCAAATCCATCGATCACCTCTCTTGCCGCATATAGGTTTGTCAGCTTTTCTGCCAAGTCATCAATAGATTTTTTTGCCTTATCCTTTGCTCTTTGCCAATCCCTTCCACCTATCTTATGTAGTTTTGGAGAACTTCCTTCATGACCGATATATTTCTCTATATGATCCAGATTATCGGCGGGTAAAAACAACTTGTCCGTTCCTGCGTATGCGATTTCAATATAATCCTTATAAAAACCATCTGCCTCAATAGTTTTTAGCCCTATATATTTCCCTATACCATGAACTGTATGAACGACGTAGTCTCCTTCTTTAAGATCGGTAAAATAGCGAATTTCTTGCCCTTTTTTAGCACGCTTACGGAGCTTTTTCTTTTGCTGTCCGAAGATATTTCGCTCAGATAGAACTATATATTTTCCGTGGGGCAACTCAAATCCGTCGGTCAAAAGACCATGCATAATACATACTCTTCCGGACGTCATAACAAGGCTGTGTTCCAATGAGTACAAAATGCCTGCCCTTTGCATTTCTTTTTCCAGTAACTCTCTTCTTTGTTGATTTTCAATAATCACAGCTACACAATACTCACGATGATGCCAATGATCTATTTCATCCAGCAAAAGAGGAATCTGCCGTTCAAAAGAAGAAACGCTTTTTGCACTAATCCCCAAGGTCTCCTTTATCGAAAAGTATGGGACTTTATGTTGTAAAAAACTCATGTGAATTGTCGTGTTAGCCCTTACCGTATCCACTAGGCTGCGCCAATCGAAAAAGTGCTCTTTATGCTCATCCCTTTCTCTCATAAAGGCCTTTAGTTGCTCCTGTAGCCGATGTGGCTCGTCAAATACAATTACGCCGGTTCTCATATAACTTAATAAAGAGCCCTCTTCCTCCGAACCGGAAAGAAAAAGGGGAAGGATCTCGCAACTTTTTAGATGTTCTATGGAGCGTTGTGTATCCAAGGAAAAGCTTCGCATCGTATCCACATCATCCCCAAAAAATTCTATACGCACCGGTTCGGCCATATTAACGGCAAAAATATCTACTATATCTCCTCGCACCGAAAAATGACCTCTTTGTTCGACCTGCTCCACTCGTTCATATCCCAAAGATACCAATTTTTCCAGCAAATTTTTTCTCTCTATATAAGTACCCGTACTTAAAGTTAAAACATGATCCTGTAAGTAATCGGGGCTTAAGATTTTTTGAGAAACTTCTTCTACGGTAGCAACCACTATCTTTGGTTTATGGCGTAGCAAACTACCTAATGCCCGCATTTGCAAAACTTGGTTTTCCAAGCTTTTTGCAGTAACAGCAAAATGAAGCTTATCTATTACCGGAAAAGACATTACCTCCGCAAAGGGTAGCCAAAGAGAGAGATCCCGTTCCCATAGTGCCTTTTCTTCTTTATCCTTTACAACAACAACCATCGGCTTCATCTTCTCGTGAAGAGCCAGTGCCGCAAAGAACACCTTCTGTGATCCGCTTAATCCATATAGCAAATGATGTCCTTTTTGATGAAAGGCCTGTATAACATTCTTATAGGCATCATAGCTTTTCATATCCTGAATAATTTCGTTCATAGTAACTCCAACTTCATAAAGGCGTGTAGGCAAATGAACCGTAGCCGTGTCGCTGCGCACACGCCAAAACGGGCTTTAGCAACGCCAAAGCCCTCGAATTATATTTTTTATGATTATATCATGTCTCTTTCTAGGTGGTCAAAATCCCCTATTAATCAAAAACCTTTCTATTTACCAATTGACAGTATCTTTCTCCTATGCTATCATATCTTTTGTCAGTAAGACATGCGGGAGTGGCGGAATTGGCAGACGCACCAGACTTAGGATCTGGCGCCTTACGGCGTGGGGGTTCAAGTCCCTTCTCCCGCACCATTACCCCTAAATCGTTGTAACAATGATTTAGGGGTTTTATTTATGTTAAAACATCGTTTCCGGCATAAATTGGACTCTCATTGGAACAGTAAATAGCAAAAAGACCGACTCCCAGTAGTCGGTCTTTTTAGAGGATGATGAAAATGAGTGCCCATTTACACATTTTCTTATATGTAGACACCGGAGGGTGTTCATACCGAGCCGAGGAGACAAGCCCAGTCTCCTCGGAGAGTAGAGTAGTCATTTATGCTCAAGCCCTAAGCATAAAGACCAAAAGGAGTTGGAGAATAATATTCTCGCAATCATGTATGAAAAAGCCAAATGGCTTAATCATCAAAAAAGTCCTTTCATCACCACTGACAAAAGGACGCAAAAGTTTCCTGAGTTCCTTCTTTCCTCTTGGGCAAATAAAAAACCTTTTACCCCCACACGGAATAAAAGGAACATATTCTCCTTCCCATCGCTCGCAGGTCAATTGGTGAATGATAAATAGGCAGTTCTCCTGACTTGGCTTCTTCGCTTGTTCAACCTTCCCAGTTTCCCAGTGGCATCCAGAACTCGCTCCACCTTACAGTGGCGGGACCGTGTCGGCATTTAACCGACTTCTCTATTAAGCATTGCTGCACCTATTCCCGAATATTTGATTATCTATGAGCCTATCTTACCACTCTGCAATAAGCCTGTCAATAGCAATCTACATCCAATTTTTTCAAAGTTGTATTATTTATACCTTTATTATATATAATCAAAATATGATGAACCCTTTTTCTTCCATTCGTAGTATAAGAATCATAAAAGATAATCTCTTATATACTGCATCAAGTCATTCTAATCTACCCAAAAAGAAAGGAACAGAACCAATTTCTGTTCCTTTCTTTTTATCATAATATAGCCAATCCTTTAGTACACTCAAAATAGCTTCGCTTCATCCTCTTTCTCACATAAACCGAAAGATATTATTCATTCGAAGGCTCTTCCTTTTCCTCATCCAAATTCGCCATAACCTGTCTAATCGTAAGTTGTGTAAAGCCTCTGTTCTGAAGAGATCGCATCAGCTTATCCTTAGGGATAACTGCCTCCAATTTACTCTTTTTCCGGATAAAACGATGCGCCGCTTCAAGTTCATCATAGTCCTCAAATAACTCTTGTCGCCACAATCCTCGCTCTTTTAGTTTCAAACAAATATACAAGAGGCCGTACTTTTTTTCATTTTTGTATAGATTGGCTGTACTCACGGCCAGCCTATTGTCATCTAAATATTCCAATTCTTCCAATCGGTCTAGCACGGGAACAATATCCTCTTTTACATAGCCTTTATGGAGTAGCTTATCCGCCAGCTCTTTTCGACTTAGAAATCGGTATCCCAAAAACCGTAAAGCCTGATTATAAATCTCCTCTCTCATTATTCGGCATCACCAACACCTGTGCCGACACCGAATGTTTCCGGCTCGGTTGCCAAGGTGTCACGAATGATGCTTTCTATTTCTTCCGCTATCTGTTCATTATTTTGCAAATATTCCTTGGCCGATTCTCGCCCTTGCCCCATTCGCTCACCATTATATGAATACCATGCACCGGATTTTTTTACAATTTCCATAGTTGTAGCTAAATCAAGTAACGTCCCTTCCTTGGAAATCCCCGTTCCATACATAATATCAAACTCGGCCGTCTTAAAAGGCGGTGCCACTTTGTTCTTTACTACTTTAATCTTAGTTCGATTGCCTACAGTATCCGTACCTTGTTTTAAGGCTTCTCCTTTTCGCACTTCCACGCGAATAGATGAATAAAACTTTAATGCGCGTCCACCAGTAGTCGTTTCCGGATTACCGAACATAACACCAACTTTTTCACGTAATTGATTGATAAACACAACTATTGTCTTAGATTTACTGATAATCCCTGTAAGCTTCCGCAATGCCTGAGACATGAGACGCGCTTGAAGCCCTACATGAGAATCTCCCATTTCACCTTCAATCTCCGCTTTCGGTACTAAGGCAGCCACCGAATCGACAACTACAATATCAACTGCCCCGCTACGCACCAAAGCTTCTGTAATCTCCAGTGCCTGTTCTCCGCAGTCCGGCTGTGAAACCAAGAGGTTATTTATATCTACACCCAAATTCTTCGCATATATCGGATCTAGGGCATGTTCCGCATCAATAAACGCCGCAATTCCTCCCATTTTTTGTGCTTCAGCAATAGCGTGCAAGGCTACGGTTGTCTTTCCGGAAGACTCGGGACCATAAATCTCAACCACTCTCCCCCTGGGAAAACCGCCAACTCCTACCGCAATATCCAGTGCTAATGATCCTGTAGGAATAACCTCAATATTCATTCTATCCGCTACTTCTCCGAGGCGCATAATAGCACCCTTCCCATAATCTTTTTCAATCTGTCTTAATGCATTATCTAAAGCAACCTGTCTGCCTTCCATAAGTCCTCCTCAACTGTTTATAAAATATAATATCAATTACTGATATCCTAAATCGAAAGCAATACCTTTTTTATATATGTTCCTCTTCCAATAGCCTATAAAAGCGATCTAAAAGTATTGAAACTGTACTTCTACGCACATCTTCTCTCGTTCCCGTATAAATATCTTTAAATATCTTTACCCCTTTTGGCCCTGCAATAGCGGAACAAACCAGTCCAACCGGTTTTTTTTCGCTTCCTCCGTCCGGTCCCGCAATGCCCGTAGTGGAAAGTCCATAGGTGGTATGAAATGTCTCTCTTATACCTTCTGCCATAGAACTCGCGACTTCTTCACTAACCGCACCATATTCTTTCAGCATAGCCGAAGGAACTCTCAACTGCTCTTCCTTAATCTTATTGCTATAAGAGATAATCCCTCCTTCATAAAAAGCACTGCTCCCGGGCAAGTCCGTAATCTGTGCCCCCAGCAAGCCCCCCGTGCAGGATTCGGCAGTGCTGACGCTCGCCTTTTTCTCCATTAGCAATTGTGCAATTTTTTGTACTTTTTCTCGCATAGCCTAAAACCTCCGATTTAAAGGGGCTTCAAATGTAGTAATAGAAGAAAAATCTATAGCTGTACTTCACCCACCACATCATAAGCAAACCCTTGTACAACTTTTACAGGAATGATGACTCCTTTCCTAAGGTCTTTTGCATTTTCAATAAAAATATTGCCATCAACAACTGGAGCCTGCGTAGATAAGCGTCCGGTAGCAAGACAGCTCCCGTTTTCATCTATACCAATCTCTTCTACCAAGGCCATTTGGCTCGTCCCCTCCAAATCCCTGTTATTTTCTTCAGAAATCTTTGCCTGAATAGCCATTAATGTGTGATACCGCTCTTCCTTAATCTCCTCAGGCACTTGATTATCCATGGACCCCGCCAATGTTCCTTCCTCTTGAGAGTAAGTAAAAACGCCCATATTATCAAAACGAATTTCCTTTACAAATTCACATAGTTCTTCAAACTGTTCATCCGTCTCTCCCGGAAATCCCACTATCATAGAAGTTCGTAGTGTAATATGATCGTTTTGACTGCGTACATTTTTTAAAAGGGCTTCTATATCTTTTCGTCGATCTTTTCTATGCATAGCTGCCAATATATCATCATTAATATGTTGCAAAGGCAAATCAATGTATTTACAGATTTTTGGCTCCTTTACAATAAAGTCCAGAAGCTCCGGTGTAAAATATTTAGGATATAAATAAAGCAATCTAAACCACTCTATTCCATCAATTTTTACAAGCTCCTTAAGCAGATCTATCAACATAGGCGTTCCCTTATTCAGATCTGCACCATAGCTGGTTGTGTCCTGCGCAATAAGATTAATCTCTTTCACACCTGCTTTTGCCAGTCCTTCTACCTCCGCCACAATAGAGGAAATAGGGCGACTCCTAAATCGACCGCGCACCTTCGGTATAATACAAAAAGTACATCCGTTATTGCATCCCTCAGCTATCTTAACGTAAGCACTGTAGGTAGGCGTAGTTTGCACTCTTGGCATCGTTTCATCATAAATATTTTGAACCTTATCCATAATGCATATACGTTTTCCCTCATCAATGGCTCGTACTGCCTCTAAAACTCGATTCCATGCGCCCGTTCCGAGCAATCCATCCACTTCGGGAATTTCATTAAATAACTCCTCTTGATATTGTTGACTGAGACACCCTGCCACTATCAAGCCTTTACAGAATCCATCTTTTTTATATTCCGCCGCCTCCAAAATCGTCTCTACCGATTCAGCCTTTGCCTTTTCAATAAATGTGCAGGTGTTAATAACGATAATCTCCGCTTCTTCCAAGTTTTCGGTAACGGAAAACCCCTGCTCTTGTAAAAGTCCCAGCATTACCTCCGTATCCACTAAGTTTTTGGCACATCCTAAGCTCACATAGCCTAACCGTCTCATACGCCATCCTTTCTAAATCGCACCTGCTCAATCCACATATTTAACAACACTTTCTTTCCATCCTCCGTATAACCCCCGACAATGGGTAATAATTGTACCGCATTTCCCAAAGAGTCCTTTGCAAAAGGAATTGCCGGATTGGTGTAGTGATAAAAAATTTTTTCTTTATCCAACAATGCTTTTGTGTCTACCGATAAAAGCCAATTTATAAAGGCTCTTGTTTCTTCTAATTTATTCGTTTCCTTCAAAACGGCCACTCCGGTAAGATAATAGGGGCTTCCGTCCTGAGGATATATAAGTTTGACGGAGTGTTTATCCTCTATTGCCTGGGCACCGTCTGAATAGTTGGCGACAGCCACATCTGCCGAATCCATATATACCAAACGAACGGGCGTTGCAAGAAACTTAGAATATTGTGTAGTATGTGGCTTTAACTGCACAAAAATACTCATTCCCTGGGGTACACCATATATTTCCACAAAGTTATACAACATATTTGCCGCCGCCCTTGCCGCCACAAAATCAGTCATTACAAGCCGCCATGAGCCCGGCCTCATCAACGCATCCCAAGTTGTGATTGTTTTTCCCTCTTTGTTAAAAAACTTATCATTTTGCACAAAAACAACGGGATCATACCATACACCTACCCACGATCCGTCAATCTGTTTAAACTGATCAAATACAAGATCTGCCCCCTCTGTCACAACATTTTGCAAGCGTCCCTCTCGTTGAGCCAACATCAAATTATCCTGGGATGTAAAAATCATGTCCGCCTGCAGCGGCTCTCCCTTTTTACTCAATCGTTCCGCCATTTGCTCCTCTGTTTGCGGCAAAGATATCACTCTAACATGATGTTTTTTCTCATATTCCTGAGTAAGTACACTCATCACATTCTGTGGAATATCGGAATACAATACCAATTCGGCTTTAATTGGAATAACTTCTTTTGCTTTTTTATTCTGTTCTATCACAATAGTACTGTAATACAACAAGGCCCCAATAAATAACAGAATAACTAAAATCGGCCAATACCGCTTCATTGTGCCACCTCATTAATTTTACTTCACTTTATTCTCTTCTTCCTGCCCTGCTTTCCCATAATAAGCAAAGATTTATTTCCGGAAGACTTGCGAATGATCCCCTGGTTTTCAATTTTACTAGAGAATTTCTTTTTTCTGTTTCTATCACTTTTTTCTCCTGCAGGCTTACATTCCGGTTTTTCTCTTCTCGCCCCAACAAGATTTCTGTCCTTCAATACTGATTTTCTAGGTCTAATCAAGCATTTTGGACCAAAGCCGATCAAATCTTTTCGGTTTGCCTTCTGCAAAGCTTCATATACCAAATCGTAATTAGCCGGGTTTCTATACTGCAATAACGCACGCTGCCTTGCCTTATCTCGAGGATGTTTTGCCACATATACAGGCTCGCCCGTCAATGGATTTATTCCCGTATAATACATTGCCGTAGATAAACTCCCCGGAGTGGGAATGAAATCCTGTACCTGTTCCGGTCTAAGCCCTTCGTCTCGCAAAAACTCCGCCAATTCTATGGCATGTTCTAAAGTACAGCCCGGATGAGAACTCATAAAGTAGGGAACTAAAAACTGCTTTTTCCCCAGTTGCAAATTAGCATCGGTAAACCATTTCTTAAAAACGAGAAACTCTTCTTTTCCCGCCTTTCCCATGATATCGGTTACCTCTTTAGCCACATGTTCCGGCGCCACCTTTAGCTGTCCACTGACATGATGCTCGCAAAGTTCCTTTACAAAAGCTTTATTTTTATCCGCCAAAATATAATCATAACGCAGCCCGGATCTGACAAACACTTTCTTAACGCCCTTTAACATTCTAAGTTTACGCAATAAAGCAAGGTAATCTCCGTGATCTGTATTTAGATTTTTACAGGGTTTTGGAGCCGCACACGTTTTTCCACGACAAGATCCGTAAGTAGCCTGCTTTTGGCAAGAAGGATGTCTAAAGTTAGCAGTAGGACCTCCCACATCATGGATATATCCTTTGAACTCATCCATGGCTATCATTTTTTGAGCTTCTTTCAAAAGAGACTCATGGCTCCGATTTTGAATAATTGGGCCCTGATGACTGGTAATGGCACAAAAGGAACAGCTGCCGAAGCAGCCCCTATGACTTACCAGACTGAATTGTACTTCCTCTATAGCTGGCACGCCATTTTTCTCATCATAAGAAGGATGCCATTTTCTCGTGTAGGAAAGATCATAAAGAGCATCCATTTCTTTTGTGGATAGAGGCAATGCCGGACTATTCTGCACCAGGAATCGATCTCCATGAGGTTGGACAAGGGTTTTCCCATAAAAGGGATCTTGTTCCTCATACTGCAATTTAAAAGCCTGTGCAAAGGCTTTTTTGCTTTTTGCCACTTCCTCATAGGAAGGACAAAGCACAATCTCTTTCGTAGGCATTTCATTTGCCATATAACAAATACCCTTTATATTCGGTATTTCTTCAGCAAATTTCCCTTTATCCAAAGCCTCCGCCAAAGCAACCATCTGCTTTTCACCCATGCCATAGACCAAGACATCCGCTTTACTGTCCACCAACATGGATCGCCGTACCGAATCGGACCAATAATCATAATGAGCAAAGCGACGTAAACTGGCCTCAATTCCACCTATAATGACAGGCACTTTTTTAAAGGCCTCTTTCATTCTATTGGCATATACCAAAGTCGCCCTATCAGGCCTATGTCCCGGTTCTCCTCCCGGAGAGTAATCATCTTCGTGGCGCATTTTTTTTGCAGCCGTAAACTTATTAAGCATGGAGTCGAGATTTCCCGCCGTCACTAAAGAAGCCAATCTAGGTTTTCCCAATCGCTTAAAGTCAGTATGATCCCGCCACTTCGGTTGGGCAATAATTCCTACCCTATATCCTCTGCTCTCAAGCAAACGACCGATTACGGCCGGGGCGAAACTGGGATGGTCAACATAAGCATCACCGCTAATAAGAACAAAATCAAGTTCTTCCCACCCTCGCTCCTTCATCTCCTCTGCCGTTGTCACTAAAAAACTCGTCATATTAACCCCATTATCTCAACTCATTACTACCTTAGACCTGTATCGTTTCACTCCTTAAAAGAAAAATAGCCATAAGAAAAACAACACGGTTATGCTCAATAAAACAACTCCCATTAATCGTTCTTGGGCCATTGTTTTTCTTCGTCTGCTTTTCATTCCCTCATAGGGCAATCGTTCCGGCATCTTTTCTTTTTTTTCAAGAGAAGCATGGGAAACTATACTTGCCTTCGTTACCTGCGGCCGTATTGCCACTACTTCTTTCTCTCCCACGAGTACCTTATACTGATCTACGAAACGATCTCCCTCCAAACCCAAAAACTTGGCATAATTACGTATAAATCCTTTCACATATACCTTGCCCGGAATGACATCGAACTTCCCTTCTTCAATGGCTTCTATGTATATAGCCCGAATATGCGTAACTTGCTCTACGTCTTTATAGGTCAACCCTTTTCTTGTCCGCTCTCGACGAAATTCTTCACCGATGGTCGCCACCTTTATCCTCCTTGCCTACTTCTCTCTACTATTTCTCGGTAGGCGAAGAAAAGTACTTTTCCTTTACTTCACCGGCCGTCATCAAAATCTCCCTGGCCTTACTTCCCATATTTGGTCCTACAATCTTCATATCTTCCATGGTATCAACCAAGCGCGCTGCCCTTGTATAGCCGATGCGGAATCGACGTTGCAACATAGAAACGGAAGCCTGCCCGGATTCCATCACCAACTCAATAGCTCTTTCTAAAAGTTCATCTTCAAAGACATTTTCTTCTTCCCCAATGGGTGCTTCCTTCAGCTCTTCCTCTACCTGAAGACTGTAGTTCGGCGTCCCCTGTGCTTTAATATAGTCTACCAATTTCTCCACTTCGCTATCGGAAATAAATGCACCTTGAATACGGATAGGCTTACTTGCACCGATGGGATTAAAGAGCATATCGCCTTTCCCCAACAGTTTCTCCGCCCCCGCCATATCCAAGATGGTACGAGAGTCAATTTGAGAGGACACGGCAAAAGATATTCGGCTGGGA
>JBHAEC010000105.1:0-3154 GCA_041855385.1 Veillonellaceae bacterium | reverse complement strand
TTATCAAAGGTGGAAAGGGAAAGCTCCTTATATAGAAGGAATATACAGATTGAGTTTAACAGTAAAAGGCCTGCGCTGCTGTAGAGAGCGGCCGCCCCGATGTCAGTGCCGTTAATGTATAGGCGATGAAAGGGGGCAAAGGCAAGCTCCCCGAGCAAAACGCTGTCCGTATCAAGATGCACATTTCCCGCTTCGTGTGTTATGAGGATGACGGCAATGCTGAAAAAGAAGGGGAAGAGCAGCCCGATCGCGCTGTCAGGGCTTACGTATTTTACCTTTATAAAAGCTTCTGCCAGCCATACAGTAAATAGGCCCATTGCAGTAGCTCCCAATATGAGCCAAGGAGAGTCCAGACTTTCCGTTACCAAAAAAGCGAGCACGATGCCTAAGAGGACAGAGTGGCTAATAGCATCCGTCATCATGGCTTGGCCTCGTAATATGAGGAAATTTCCCAATAGAGCACAGCTTGTGGCCGTGAGAAGGGCGATAATTATAATTTCAAAAAAGGAGCTCATAATTGACCTCCTCTTCTTTGGTTTTTCAGCATTGTAACAAGTACTCCGTGGGGAGAAAAGAGAAGGCTTAATATAGCTAAAGAGGTAGCGATAACCGCAATAGAAGGCCCGGTTGGAATCTTTGGTAATATGGAACTGATTAAAGTTCCACCCACTGCGGAGCATGCGCCGAACAGGGAGGCCAAAGAAACCATTTGCCCCAATGTTTTTGTCCATTGGCGAGCCGCTATTGCCGGAGCAACAAGGAGGGCACTCATCAGGATGATACCCACCGATTGCATAGCCAAGAGAATGGTCAGAATAGTAAAGAAAGAAAACATATATTGAAATGTTCGTATAGGGAGGCCGATGGTATAGGCGTATTCCTGATCAAAGGTTACAATTTTCAGCTCTTTCCAGAAAAACAGGATGACTAGTAGCACAGCAAAGCCCAATACCGATGATGCGACTACATCTTCGTAAAGCATGGTAGAAGCTTGGCCGAAAATAAAGGTTTTTAATCCGGCTTGATTGGCATTGTTCATGCGCTGAACAACGCTCATGAGAACGATGCCGAATCCGAAAAAAGTAGATAAAATAGTAGCCAATAATCCATCAAAGGGCAGGCGCGTGATTCTCCCGGCGTAAACTAGGAGCGTGATTGCCATCGCTGCGGATAGAAACGCTCCCAAAAGTTGGCTGGGGAGATGCTTTATGCCCATGTACATAAAGGCTAAGATAATTCCCGGATAGGAAGAGTGGGCCAAGCAATCGCCTATTAAGGATTCCCGCTTTAGGACGATAAAGGAACCTAAAAGGCTACACAGGACTCCTAATACAGTTGTACCTGCCAGGACGACAAGAAAGGTATAATCTCCCGACAGGGAAGAAAAGGTAGACAGCAATTCCTTCATTACGATACTCCTAGGGGCAGAAAGGTATGTTTGATTCGATCATCCGTAAAGGTTTCTTCCACTGTACCGGATGCTACGATACGATGATTAATAAAAACAACATGGTCGAAGTATTCCGGCACGGTATGAAGCGCATGGTGAACAACGGTCATCGTTTTTCCTTCCTCTTGCATTTCTTTTAGTATACTTACAATGATTGACTCGGTTTGTACATCGATTCCTTTGAAAGGTTCATCCAGGAAATAAACCTGCGCATCCTGCAATATGGCGCGAGCCAAAAAGACGCGTTGCTGTTGGCCTCCGGACAACTCAGATATTTGGCGATTTTCATATTCACTCATACCCACGCGCTTTAAAATCTGGCGTGCCAAGTCCTTATCTGCTTGACCGGGGCGTTTAAACCATCCCAGTTTTCCATATCGCCCCATGAGAACAATATCGAGGACGGTGGCGGGGAAATCCCAGTTCACAGATCCGTTTTGGGGGACATAGGCAATTTGTTTGAGTGCCTCTTTTTTGGTCTTTGCGCCATCAATAGAAAAATCTATTTCTCCTTGCAAAGGAGAGACGATCCCGAGGATGGCTTTTAAGAGTGTAGATTTTCCTGCACCGTTAGGCCCCACTATAGCGAGAAGCGAACCGCGAGGAATATCCAAAAAAACATCCTCAATAACGGGAGTTTTATCATAAGCGACACTCAAGTTTTTAACTGAAATAATGGTTTTCATAGTTACCTCACTATTTTAATGCAGCTGTAATGACATCAATATTATGTCTATACATGCCAATATATGATCCTTCCGGAGAATTGGGGTCCCCAAGGGAGTCGGAAAATAACTCTCCGCCGATTTTTACTTCGAAGCCTTTTGCTTTTACCGCAGCCTTTAAGGCCTCAATCGTTTTAGTGGGGACGGAAGTTTCAACAAAAATTGCCTTTATTTTATGTTCTGCAATATAGTTAGCCAGATTTGAAATATCTGCTGTTCCCGCTTCACTTTCTGTACTTATGCCTTGCAATCCTTTTACGGTAAAGTTGTAGTTTTTGGCGAAATATGAAAAGGCGTCATGTGCCGTAATCAGCACACGCTGAGGTTCAGGAATTTGATTGATTTTTTCTTTATTTTCTTTGTCCAGCGCATCAAGGTTTTCTACATATTTTTTTGCATTTTCTTCGTAGAAGGCTTTATTATTCGGATCCTTTTGACTCAGCCCTTTTGCAACTTCCATTGCGGCTATTTTCCAATGAGGGATGGAGAACCAGATATGAGGATCTTTAACGGTTTGCCCATCTTCGGTGAAGTCCAACAAGTCCTTTTCGGGGATGCCGTCGCTGATGCGAATTAACGTTTTTTTCTGTTTACTGAGATTGTCAAAGATAGTGCCCATTTTTCCTTCCAGGTGTAGGCCGTTGTAAATAACTACATCGGCTTTTGTCATAATGTCTACATCTCCTGCCGTAGCTTGGTATAGATGAGGATCGACTCCTGCCTTCATCAGTCCGGTAACGTTCACTTTGTCTTGTCCTATCTCCTTGGCTAAATCAGTTAGCATGGTTGTGGTTGAAACTACATTTATAGCCCCCTTGGTAGTGGCCGTAGAAGCTGTTTCCAATCCGCAACCGCTTAAGAATGCCGCAGTTGTAGCGAAGGTTAGCGTTAAAATAGCAGACTTCGCAAGTTTTTTTATTATGTTCATAAATGTACCTCCTAATAAATAAATGATAATTATTCTCATAATAAAATTTAT